>JAYVRH010000480.1:0-4954 GCA_043776495.1 Cyclobacteriaceae bacterium | reverse complement strand
TTCTGAAGCCGGTAAGACTTCTTTTCGGACATTGCTTCTGAACGCGATCATCAGAAGCCATTCAGGTACGAACCTGGCGATGGAAGCCGCTGTTCCATTCTTCTCCTCAAAAGTTTTATTTTGCGAAAACGTGTTTGCAAATATTGCTTTCTGAATTCTGTTTGGATATATGGTTTTCAGATACTGCGCAAGGTAACCACCCAATGATGAGCCAATCACATTCGTTTGTTTAATATTCTCAGCATTCAATATTTTGATTACCGCATCACCCATTTCTTTCAACGAACCGGCGGGAGGATAGGTTAACACTATAATCCTGTAATGATCTTTCAAGGTAAGAATTTGTTGCCACCATATGTCATAACTGCCAGCCATTCCGTGAAGAAATAAGACACTCTCTTCTCCATCACCGAGGGTAAGATATTTCCATTGCAGGCCTTCATGATGAAGGGACTTTAGCGGTATGGAGCGAAATGAATCGAGGGATGCAATCTTGCCGGGATCATTTCCTTTGTACAATTCCCTTAGCTGATGGCTTGGTGTTGGGTAGACATAAAAAACAATGAGCGCGCCGATGATTATTGAGAGAATAACAATTCTTTTTTTCATTAAATGTGGTACTTAAGATTCGATCGACGATCTATTAGACAAATAACTAAAATAATGCTTTGAAATATTCCTGTAGATCGCGGTATTTTTGCTGAGACATCAAAAAACCGCGAAGACTTGTCAAGGGTTTTGCAATTCGGGTTCTGCAGCTGCCGCCTTGCTGCGATCGCAGAGTCTAACGCCTCGGCCCCGAGGCGGTAGACTCTGAGGGACGGAGGAAAACCGCGAAGACATGTCAAGCATATTTAACCATAACACCTTAATTTGTTACGCCCGATAGATTAACTACTTTCAAGTCTTAACACAAAAGAGCGCCTGCAAAAGATTCAATGACCCCACCAACTCCAGATTCAAACTCTGGCCGTTCCGGACTCTCCCGAAAAATGGGTTTACTGGGATTGGCATCTACAGGCATCTGTTCAATGCTGGGCGCTTCGATCTATGTGGTCCCATTCATGATCCATCGAAATGTTCCAGGAATCGGTCCTTATGTCTTGCCAGCTTTTCTCTTCGCAGCAGTTCCCGCCATTCTTGCGGCCTTTGCATATAGCATCCTGGCTTCGGCCATGCCAAGGGCA
Organism: Cyclobacteriaceae bacterium; assembly: GCA_043776495.1. Lineage (GTDB taxonomy): Bacteria > Bacteroidota > Bacteroidia > Cytophagales > Cyclobacteriaceae > ELB16-189. The sequence goes on along the minus strand of JAYVRH010000480.1, from coordinate 3,767 downwards.
GGTGGCAGCTACATCTACGCAAGCCGGGGACTTAATCCTTATCTTGGGTTTGTCGCCAGCTTCTCGCAGTGGTTCGGGCTCTCCATCGCCATCGGTGTCGTCTCCTATGTAATCGTACCATTTCTCAGGGACATCGCTGCTGCTCTGGGCTGGTCGGATGTGGCTACATGGCTTGAGATCGGCATCGTTCGGGTTACCATCGCGCTCACTGTGTTGTGGTTCTTTGTCTGGGTGAATGTCCGAGGCATTAGACTCTATGAACGAACCGTCATCCCGCTCATGTTTCTTATGTTTGGGCTAGGGACCATTGTGATTATTGCAGGTTTTTATTTTGACTTCAATGATTTCTCAGTGGCGCTCCAGGCAAAGGAAAACCGACAGATCTTTCAACATGATTCGATCTTCAGCATCAGCACCTTCCTTTCCGCCTCAGCAGTACTTTTTTCGAGCTTCATAGGCTTTGATTCGATCGCTCAAGCCGGCGGTGAAGCAAAGAATCCTGAGCGCGCACTGCCGCTGGCCATTGCAATCGCCGTAGTGACCGTCGGTTCATTCTATATGATTTTTACCTCAGCCGCTTATCACGCTGTGCCGTGGAGTTTTGTCGCGGAAGAGGCGATGAAAAAAGATATTACAGCACCAGGGCTGATGAGCTACTTACTTCCCTCGGGTTGGACCATCGCCATTGTAGCCGGCGCCGCGATCGCACTCACCAATGATCTGCCAGCCATGCTCCTTTCAGTGTCACGACTTATGTTCGCCTGGGCTGAAGACGGGATCTTCCCGAAACAAGTGAAGCTTATCCATTCGCAATTTCATACCCCTTACGCCGCACTCCTCTTGAGTGGAGTGATGGCCAGCATGGGTATCCTTGGCAGTCACTTCGCTGGAGATTTTTTTCTGGGCATTGATATTATGGTCACGTCCATGCTGGTGAACTTTCTATTGATGTGCCTTTCCGTCATCGTACTACCAAAACACAACCCGGAATTGTCGAATAAAATAAAAGTAATAAGGTCTAGGAAAACTCAGGTTTGGCTATCGTGTTCTGGTGCCGCCATTTTGTTGGGATTTTTAGTGATTCATATATTTAAAGATTTGAGTACTTCAGTGAGCGATTGGTACTTTCACTCTACTTTCGTTTGGATGATCATTATGGCGATTGCATCCCTCATTTACTTTAATGAATTGTCGAAGCTGAAGAAAGCCGGTGTGGATACTAAAAAACTATTTTTAAAACTTCCGCCCGAATAATTTATTAAAAGAATTCATGATGAAAGTTGAAACCATAGACCTGGCCCGCGACCTTACCATTGCAAGAGTATTGAACGGCCTTTGGCAGATCGCCGATATGGAACGCGACGGTCAAAAATTGGACCTCGATGAAACCGCCAAGGCTATCGTATCCTATGTTGAGGCAGGGTTCACCACTTTCGATATGGCAGATCATTATGGTTCTGCCGAAATCATTTGTGGGCAATTCAAAAAGAAATATGGCCCCCATTATCCCGTTCAACTTTTTACAAAATGGGTACCTACTCCAGGCGTAGTCTCTAAAGAGGATGTGCGTAAAGCAGTGCTGCTTTCATTGGAAAGGCTACAATCTCAAAGAATTGACTTGATGCAGTTCCATGCCTGGAATTATGCCGATCCACGTTGGTTGGACTGCCTTTATTGGCTTCAGGAACTTAAAGAGGAAGGACTCATTCATCACCTGGGACTTACCAATTTTGATACTGCACACCTCCGCATCGTTTGCAACAGTGGCATCAAAGTAGTTTCAAACCAGGTTAGCTTTTCCCTACTTGATCAACGCGCAGCCAAAGAGATGACAGCCTTATGCATTCAAAATGATGTCAAGCTTCTGGCCTTTGGCACCATGGCCGGTGGCTTCCTCACCGAGAAGTGGTTAAACCAATCAGAACCAGGCGCTGATAAGATCGCTACATGGTCACAGATGAAATACAAAAGATTCATAGATGCTACAGGAGGGTGGAAAATATTTCAGCAGTTTCTTCAGGTGATTGACTCCATAGCGAAACAAAACAATGTTCCCATATCCAACATCGTTTCGCGATACATGCTGGAGCAACCTGCCGTGGCTGGAATCATCATGGGAACTCGGCTCGGAGTGAGTCAGCATATTGAGGAAAATCTTCAGTTGTTTGGTTTCCCCCTCACCATGGAAAGCAAGGTCAAAATTCAGAGTGCACTCTCGCTACTCGAACCAATACCTGGTGATTGCGGTGACGAGTACCGTAAGCCGCCATTCCTCACGGCCTCCGGCGATCTCACTCATCATGTTCAAAGCTTTCCGGCCCCTTACCCGATGAAAGCGGGAATGGATGGAAGAACCAAGGCCCTAAGCGGTACCGTATGGGAAGACTTAGCAGGGTTTAGCAGAGCAGTACGAAAGGGCAACAGAATTCTTATTTCGGGTACCACAGCCACTCATGGAAGTAATGCGGTTGGCGGTCAGGACCCCGCCGCTCAAGCCCATTTTGTGATCGATAAAATTGAAGGCGCACTACAATCGCTGGGTGGTTCGTTGGAGGAGGTAGTCCGTACAAGAATTTTCATCAGAAACATTTCAGATTGGGAAGCGATTGCCCGTGTTCACGGTGAACGTTTTAGGTACATCCAGCCTGCCAACACCATGGTGCGTGCCGATTTGATTGGAGACGAATACCTGGTCGAGATGGAGGCGGAGGCCGTTGTTGGTTAATAATTATTTAAAAGGAGCTTCATTGCAGAAATCTCCACCCTCGCACTTGAGCGGAACAAATATTTCAGCCCGTATGAGCCAGTTGCCACTCACCTTGTGCCATTTTGCAAAATAGCTTCCATTCAATTCAATCCGCATTCCTTTCTCAGTCCAATGACCAACCCAGGTTCCTGACTCTGACGCCATATTCCATTTCTCAAATACTTCAATGCTTAACGGAGTCCGCACATAGATCACATCCGGCTTGCTTGCGAATTCATTAAAGAACCGATCGCGGTTTGCGATGCGACTCCTCTCTTCAAAATTACGAGACGTGACTACGTGATAGTCGGTGGTCCAGACACTTGCCAGCGCCGCAGTATCCTTGCGTTCGATGGCTTGATTGGAGTACTCGCGGGCAGAGCGAATCTTGCCAACCTCAGCAGCTTCCTCCTTCTTTTCTGTTGAAGGATTACAAGAGAAGACTATCAGGACAACCGGAAACAGTTTAAAGAATCTCATGAGATAATATCTTAGTAATCCACTGAAAAGCATCTTCGGCCAGAACATCAATCATCTGCCTTTTTGGAACTTTGAATGAATGATCTGCTCCTTCATATTTTTTTAAGGTTGCCATGGGGAGTTTCTTCACAACACCCTCCATCAAGTCCATCTCGGCAAGGGTATCCTTTGAGCCCTGAAGAAACAGCACGGGTATCTTGACATCGGAAAGGTGCGTGGCCCTATTCGTTGAAGGTGCGCCAGCGGGATGCAGTGGAAATCCAAAGAAGACGATTCCTTTTATGAACGAAGGACAATTTTTTGAAAGTCGTTGTGATGTCATCCTTCCGCCAAAGGATTTTCCTCCAGCGAAGATGGGCAGCTTTGGATATAAGCTATGAGCTATGTTCATCACCGCTTCTATTGTTTTCTCAGCGATGGCAGGCGGATCGGGTCTCTTCTTGCCATTCTCCATGAATGGAAAATTATACCGAATGGTGAGGATCGAGCGCTTCCCAAGTTCTGAAGCAAGTGTAACCATGAAAGGATGGTCCATACCCGC
>JAYVRH010000479.1:0-1564 GCA_043776495.1 Cyclobacteriaceae bacterium | reverse complement strand
TTGGCCTTGCTGAGAAATATTGTCAATTGCTGTTTGTCAACTGTGAACTCCCATATTACATTGGCATAATCTCCCGCACCTCAACGGTACCATCTGATCCATCCAGCGAAGGACATCCATTCGAAAGCGCCACTGCCTCATTCAAATCATTGGCTTTGATGAGCAAGTAACCCCCGACAATATCCTTGCCCTCAGTAAAAGGTCCGTCCGTGATTTTTTTTGAAACACCTTTTACCACTTTTCCATTGGGGAATAAAGGCTGACCGCCCAGCAGCTTTCCTTTTTGTGTAAGATCACCCATCCAGGCGTTCCATTTTTGCATTTCAACTTGCATCTGTTCAGGCGATAGTTGTGCGAAGGCCTCCTCATTTTGCATGGCCCCGCGGAAGAGGTACATAAATTCTTTCATAGACTTAATTCGTTAATAATTGTTTTAACTATATGACAATGACGATTCGATTCGAAAAACATGGACATCCGGTCAGTAAATCCTTTTTGGATCATTTTCAAGGTAAACCAAAAACGATAGTTTAATCGATGTAAGACCTGATTTCGGTCATAAAATATCTTGATTTTGGAGTTCCTCATTACTCCAAAAATTCCCTATTTTTACTTGTAAACATTGTATCCTAAACTTTCTAATTCTATGAAAAAAATACTTGTTCCTACTGATTTCTCAAAGACGGCTGCCATGGCCACAGATGTAGCATTTGATATTGCGAAAAGATCGGGTGCCAGCATCACGCTTCTTCATGTAATTGAGGAAGCAACAGGGGGGTCTTTTAATGTGGAAGGCCAGATTGCAGGCTCGAACATGGCCAACAAATTGTTTACACTTAAACTGATTCAAAGGGCCAAGGCCCAAATGGAAAAAGTTGTGAAAGACCCGAAGTATGCGGCTGTCAAGGTTGATGGTGAGTTGCGAGTTGGGAATCCATATCACGGCATGCGCACCATCATTGCTGAACAAAAGGTTGACCTGATTATCATGGGTACTGCAGGTCAGACAGGGGTTTCGAATATGTTAATTGGATCGAATACTGAAAAGGTAATTCGCAATTCTCATTGTCCCGTGTTGACCGTGCAGAAGAAGCCTGTCACGGGCGATTTCAAGAACATTGTTTACGCAACGGCGATGTCGAAGGATGAGGAAGTCTTTTCACGCATTGTAAAAAATACTCAACAAATCTATAATGCCAAAGTCCACCTCGTGAGAATTAATACGCCTGGTGATTTTCAGCGTGACCAGGTTGTGAGAGATTACATGGAAAAATTTGCCAAAAGACTTGGACTGAAGAACTATACAATCAATATCTACAATGACCTTTCTATTGAAGAAGGAGTCATTCGCTTTTCAGATTACATTGATGCCGATCTCATTGCAATGGCCACGCATGGACGCTCAGGCTTTGCACACGTGATTGCGGGCAGCGTGGCGGAGGAAGTAGCCAGTCATTCCAGACGCCCTGTGCTCACCTTTGTGGTTAAAAGATAATCAAGTCATTAACTATTGTTTCCCTGAAATAGAGCTCAAAGTCGCTTCCCGAACCGGGAGCGACTTTTT
>JAYVRH010000478.1:0-18480 GCA_043776495.1 Cyclobacteriaceae bacterium | reverse complement strand
TCTTCATTCTCTGAAAGGAAACCATAGCCCGGATGTATTGCATCTGCGTTGGTCTCTTTCGCTGCAGCAATGATCTTATCCATTCGAAGGTACGACTCGGATGATGGTGGTGGGCCAATGCATATCGCCTCATCGGCAAACCTAACGTGCAGGGCTTCTCGGTCCGCCTCACTATAAACTGCTACGGTTTTTATTCCAAGCTCGCGTGCACTGCGCATCACACGCAGGGCGATTTCTCCACGATTGGCGACGAGAAGTTTCTTGATTTTTCGAAGATTAACCATTCAGGACAATGCTAAGAAAATAATCCCAATTGACAAGGATTGGGCTTATCAGCCAGGCTTCAGGTGGTCAATTGATAGGGCCAAAGATGATGCCCGAAGCTGAGTGTAGAGTTTTCAGGGTTGGGTTGGTTCAATAGAGCGGAAAGGGATTTTTTTCTATTTTGCGGGAATTAATAACTGAAAAACTGCGAAATGGTTGATTTATTCGAAAAACTTAAAATGGAGGCAGGCCCATTGGCCAAATATTCACACCTCCCGGATGACTATTTTTTCTTTCCTAAGTTAGAAGGTGACATTGGTCCCCGCATGAGTTTCATGGGGCGCGAAGTACTAAACTGGAGTCTTAACAATTATCTTGGCCTCGCCAACCATCCGGAAGTACGAAAAGCGGATACAGAGGCAACTGCGAAATATGGGCTGGCTAACCCGATGGGTGCACGGATGATGTCTGGCAATTCATTGTTGCACCTCGAATTCGAAAAGCAATTGGCTGACTTTGTCAAAAAGGAAGATGCGATGCTTCTCAATTATGGTTACCAGGGGGTATTATCCATCATTGACGCGCTTGTTGACCGCAAAGATATTATTGTTTATGATGCTGAGTCGCACGCCTGTATTATTGATGGGGTACGACTCCATATCGGCAAGCGTTTTGTCTTCCCCCATAACAATATGGAGAGTTTCGAAAAACAACTGCAACGTGCTACAAAGCTGGCGGATGAAACCGGTGGAGGAATCCTTGTAATCACCGAGGGAGTCTTTGGCATGTCTGGTGATATGGGTAATTTAAAAGAGATCGTTGCTTTCAAGAAGAAATATAACTTTAGATTGCTGGTAGATGATGCCCATGGATTTGGTACAATGGGTAAGACCGGAGCAGGAGCAGGAGAGGAGCAGGGTGTTCAAGACCAAATCGATCTTTACTTCTCGACATTCGCAAAGTCAATGGCGAGTATTGGAGCGTTTGTAGCAGGGCAAAAGCATATCCTTAAGTTTTTGAGATATAGCACCCGTTCACAGATTTTTGCTAAAAGCCTGCCCTTGCCCCTCGTTGTAGGGGGCATGAAAAGGCTTGAGCTCTTGCGGACCAAACCTGAGCTAAAGCAAAATCTTTGGAAGATTGTGCGTGCCCTCCAGGGCGGTCTGAGGGAAAGAGGCTTCCACATGGGGCCCACGACCTCGCCCGTCACACCAGTACTTTTTAAGGGGGGTGTGGGTGAGGCTGCAAATATGGCAATGGACCTCCGGGAGAACTTCCATATTTTCTGCTCTGTGATCATCTATCCGGTTGTGCCTAAGGATGTTATCATATTTAGAATCATACCTACTGCGGCCCATACGATAGAGGATGTGGAGGAGACTTTGACGGCCTTTTCTGAGCTTAAGCACAAGCTAGATGCGGGCTTTTACCGCAAGGAGGAATTAGTATCGGTAACGAAAGGAATGTAAAAAATATCGGTTTTCCCTTGGTTTTAAGCCTTTTTACCTACCTTAGCGGTATCAAAACCCTTGTTTCAACCAAAAACTAATACAGCATGAAAAAATTTGAAGAACTAAAGACCCTGATTGCCTCTATCGAACTGGATGCCGACAAATTTTATAATAAAGGCAACAGTGCTGCAGGCACTCGTGTACGCAAAGGAATGCAAGACCTTAAAAACTTAGCGCAGTCCATCCGTGCGGAAGTTCAAGAACTCAAGAACAAGGAGCCTAAATAACCTCCCACAGTTACAATAGAAGGGACAGCGATAATCTATCGCTGTCCCTTTTTTGTTGCAGAATAGAGTTCTCTGATCTTCTCCGACAATTTAGGAGAAGCAGCCATGAGGGGTAAGCGGACATGTGGTCCACAAATACCCATATAAAAAAGGAGTTGCTTCACACCGACGGGGTTCCCTTCCTCATACATCGGCCCGTTCATATCGACTAATTTGAATAGTTCCTTTTGAGCATTTCCATAATTATTGGCCTCGACTGATTTCTTCATTTCATTGAACAAAGTAGGAAATGCATTGGCCAAAACACTGATCACACCAACACCGCCGATTGCATAAATAGGTAACGTGAGGAGATCATCGCCAGAGATCAGCATGAAACTTGCCGGCTTTTCTTTCGCAATCTTCATGCATTGCTCGAGATTACCGGAAGCTTCCTTTACCCCGATAATATTCTTGTGTCCTGCCAACCGAAGGATTGTCTCTGCACTCAGGTTTGAAGCAGTGCGACCGGGTACATTGTAGAGAATGATGGGCCGCGGACTTTGGTCTGCGATGATAGAAAAGTGCCTGATTATCCCTTCCTGAGAAGGTTTATTGTAATAAGGACTCACTGAGAGAAGGGCATCCACCTGACTCAGGTCCGTGGTTTTGATTTCTTCCAACACGGAGGCGGTATTGTTGCCGCCAATGCCATATACAATGGGAAGTTTCTTCTGGTTATTTTTCAAGACAAAGGCCAGGACCTCTTTCTTTTCTTCTTTGGTCATGGTGACAGACTCTCCAGTTGTTCCCATTACAACAAAATAATCAACTCCCCGGCTGGTATGCCTCAACACCTTTTTTAAAGAAGCAAAGTCAATCGCCCCTGACTCATCGAAAGGTGTAACTAACGCCACTCCCGTACCGTTCAGCTTTTTCATTTCACCTTATCTGCTTAACGTACTTATACATGTTATCAATGAGGCCTTTTACCGTTCCTTTATTTTCAATCATCAATTCAAAGAAGGGCTCACTTTCTTTTTGATGTTTTCCAACACGACAATGTGCCTTGCTTTCCGCAAGAAGGTTCAAAATCAATAGATTGTGCTCATTGTCGATATAAAACAAGTAATCAAATGCCATCTGGGCAAAACGTGAGGCTTTAGAATTGTCAATTTTTCCCCACAAGTTGAGGTCCTGTATCGTGAAAAAATCGAAGAGGAATTCATAGTTATCTTTCTTTTTTGGAAGGAACTCCATTACCTGGACTTGCTTACCATCTTGTTCGAGGTGCCTTACGAACTCTTTGATATCATCATGCTTCTGCCTGTCTTCCACGCTGAAAATTACGCCGATGGAGTTTGACTTTTTATAGGATGTGCTGGTGCGAAGGCTCTTGTTTTTTCGTAACGCGGAGTTCGTTCGCCATTTCAAAAAGGTCAGTCTCAATGGGATGTCGTTAAAGCGCGCTAAATTATCGCAAATTTCTGCATCTCCATCAGCCTTTTAGCATCTTTTGAAATTCATCCTCTGAAATAATCTTTACTTTCAATTTTTCAGCTTTCTCGCGCTTGGAAGGCCCCATGTTCTCACCAGCAACCAAATAGTCCAGTTTTGCTGAAACCCCAGAAAGTACTCTTCCGCCATTGGCAAGGATGACATCTCTGATTTCATCCCGCTCGTAATCCTTAAATGTTCCTGACACCACAAATGACTTTCCACCCAAAGAATCACTCACTTTCTCCGGTTCTATTGCTGAAGATTCAAACTGCACACCGGCCTTCTTAAGCCGGTTGATCTCCTTCAGGTTTCCTGAGTCTTGAAAGAAGGCTACTACGCTTTCAGCAATTTTATCGCCAACTTCCGGGGCTTTGAGCAATTCTTCGCGGGTCGCATTGCCAAGATCATTGATTGTTTTGAAGTAACGCGCCAGTTTTTCTGCTACGGTCTTGCCCACATACCGAATGCCTATGGCGAACAGCACAGACTCAAACGGAGTTGATTTTGAGTTCTCGATGCCGGCCAGGAGATTTTTGGTAGATAGCTCCTTGAAGCCCTCCAACTTAAGAATGTCAATGTGCTGTAGATCGAATAAGTCTGCTGGACTTTTCACGAGCCCGAGGTCAAACAGCTGCGCGATCGTTTTTTCACCCAGTGAATCGATGTTCATCGCCTTTCTTTGAATGAAGTGTTCGATCCTGCCTTTGATCTGCGGGGGACATTTTTTTTCATTAGGACAATAATGGTTGGCCTCTCCATCCCGGCGAACCAGGTCTGCGTTGCACTCAGGACATTTGTCAATATATTTTATTGCCTTACTTCCCTGCTTTCTTCTGGAGAGATCAACACTGGTCACTTTTGGGATAATTTCGCCGCCCTTTTCGACAAAGACAAAATCCCCAATCCTTAGATCAAGCCGAGCGATCTCATTGGCGTTGTGAAGGGATGCCCGCTTTACGGTAGTACCGGCCAGCAGCACGGGCTCCAATTCTGCAACGGGAGTGATTGCTCCTGTTCTTCCAACCTGATAAGTTATCCCATTCAACCTCGTGCTGAGGCTTTCGGATTTGTACTTATAAGCGATTGCCCAACGAGGACTTTTTGCTGTAAAGCCAAGCCTTTCCTGCTGGTCGAGGCTATTTACTTTTATCACTACTCCATCGGTGTCAAGGGGAAGGTTTTGTCTGTTTTTCTCCCAATGCCTGATATAATCGAATACGTCTTTGATGTTCTTGCATTTGCGGTGGGTGGGCGAAACATTAAAGCCCCAGGCTTTGAGCTTTTCTATTCCTGCTTCATGCGTTTTGATTCCGTTTTCTTCTCCGAGCAAATAGTACGTGAAGCATTCTAATTTTCGTTTTGCTACTTCGCTGCTGTCCTGCATTTTTAGCGTGCCTGAGGCGGTATTCCGGGCGTTGGCATATGCTTCCTCACCAATGTCTTCCTGTTCTTTGTTCAATTGTTCAAAGACCTTTTTCGGGAGGAACACTTCACCACGAACTTCAAAAGAGGCAGGTAATTTCTTTCCCTTCACGCTAAGGGGGATGGATCGGATGGTCCTTGCATTTTGTGTAACATCATCTCCGCGGACTCCATCACCACGAGTCACGCCTCGGAGAAGAAGTCCTTTTTCATAGATGAGGCTGATGGAGACTCCATCGAATTTTAATTCACAATAATATTCAAAAGGCTCTCCTTCAAGCCCTTTCGCTACCCGGGCATCAAAGTCTTCAAGTTCTTCTTGTGAATAGGTGTTCCCAAGCGAAAGCATGGGATAGTGATGCACCACAGTAGCAAAAGACTTGGTGATGGTGCCTCCAACCCGTTGAGTGGGTGAGTCCGGAAGTTTGAGTTGAGGGAATTGCTCTTCGAGTTTAATAAGGTCAGCCAGAAGTTTGTCAAATTCCAAATCTGTGATCTCCGATTTGCTTTTCTGATAATAGAGATCGTTGTGATGGTTAATTTTTTCAATGAGCGCAGATATGATTTTATTGGCTTCCGAGGTATCCATAAAGCAGGTTGGGCAAAAGATATCGTTATTCTTGATCTAAGTACGTGAGTTGCGGTTAAAAGTGAAAGTACTTTTTTGTGGAGGGTCATTTAAATGGTAGCCATCGAAAAATGGAGATATAAGCTTTTGACAAAGAAGTACAGTATTGAAGTGTGATAAGATGAACGGAAAGAGAACTATGGCATTTAAAAGTGTATTAAGTCTGATTCAATAAATTTAGGATCATCACCGCAGAAAGTCCTGCAGTCTCGGTGCGAAGGCGGTTGGGGCCCAAGCTTACTTTCTGAAAGCCTGATAAGATTGCTACGCCCAGTTCTTCTTTTGTAAAGTCACCCTCCGGACCGACAAGAATAACCGCATTGGCCGCGGCAGTTCCTTGATTTTTCAGATACGCCAGATTCTGTTCATCAACATGTGCGATGAACTTATTCTTTGCAGTACACTGGCTTATGAACTCGTCCATTGGCTTCATTGGAACCAACTCCGGTAGCCAGGCCTGCTTCGACTGCTTCATGGCGCTGATGACAATCTTTTCAAGGCGCTCCATATTCATAGACTTTCTCTCCGAAGTTCGACACAGGATGAATGATATTTTTTCTATTCCTAACTCGACACACTTTTCTACCATCCACTCAATCCGCTCGGAATTTTTGGTTGGTGCAATGGCGAGATGGATTGAAAACGCCCGTTTAGCAATATTCTCGCGCTGAGTAATTTTGAATTCACATTGCCGTGGGTCAGGCGTTGTAATGATGGCGCGATAGATGCTTCCTTTGCCGTCGGTGAGTTCAATTTCATCACCTTGTCCAAGCCTGAGCACTTTTACGGCATGCCTGGACTCATCAGGCAGGAGATGACCAGAAGATATTTCAGGTTGGTAGAACGTAGGCAATGGAAGAAAACCTATTTATACTCTTTTTCAAGTCCTGCGATCAAGTCGACATATTCCTGCATGGCCTGATCTTTGGACTTTCCTTTTTTGCTTGCCCAGGCATCAAATTTTGCAATTGCCTTGAAGTCAAAACCTCCTGGCCGCTCACCGCTTGCGTCTCCGTCCGTGGCTTGCTTGTAAAGTGAGTACAGGTTTAACAACTCTTCATTTGAAGGACGCTTTGCAAACTCCTTGGACCGTGAAACGGCTGCCTGAAAATCTTCTTGAAGTGCCATTTGGCTGAAATTAGAAAGTCGTCCAGATATGTGGCAGGACAACCATCAGAATGTTATCGTTTTGTTATGGGTAAGTAGGCACGTAACTTCTGACCCACATATATCTGCCGTGGCCTGCCGATCGGTTCTTTGTTCTCCCGCATTTCTTTCCACTGCGCGATCCAGCCAGGAAGCCTACCGATTGCAAACATCACCGTGAACATGTCTACAGGTATGCCCAGAGCACGGTAAATAATTCCCGAATAGAAGTCTACGTTAGGATAAAGTTTCCGTTCGATGAAGTAGGGATCTCGTAAAGCAACTTCCTCAAGCTTCATGGCAATTTCAAGGACCGGGTCATTTACACCAAGCTTCTTCAACACATCGTCCGCCGTCTTTTTAATAATCTTGGCGCGCGGATCGAAATTCTTATAGACCCGGTGGCCAAAGCCCATGAGTCGAAAGCCGCTGTTTTTGTCTTTTGCTCTGTTAATCCATTTTTCCGTATCACCACCGTCCTTCTTAATTTGTTCTAACATCAGGATTACTTCCTGATTGGCGCCTCCGTGGAGGGGCCCCCATAGTGCATTGATGCCTGCAGAAATCGAAGAATAAATGCTCGCTTTAGAAGATCCCACGATGCGGACAGTAGAAGTAGAGCAGTTTTGCTCATGATCGGCATGTAAAATGAGGAGCTTATCCAGCGCATTTGCCACCACCGGATCAACTTCAAATTGCTCTGCGGGAAGGGCATATAACATTTTCAGGAAGCGAGAGCAATAGTCAAGCGAGTTATCTGGATAATTGACAGGATGCCCCATGGCATTCTTGTAGGCCCAGGCCGCAAATGTTGGCATCTTAGCCAGGGATCGCACGATGCTCAAATAGACACCTTCCGCCGACCGGTTTGGGTCGAGGGACTCAGGGTAGAAAGCCGTCTGCGCACAAAACATGGAGGCCAGCACACCCATGGGGTGGGCTGATGACGGAAATCCATCCAGAATTTTTCTTGTATCCTCATGGACTAAAGTATGACCCTTGATGTCATCCGAGAAATTGCCCAATTGGTCTTTGGTAGGCAATTCGCCAAAGATCAACAAGTAGGCTACTTCAAGGAAACTAGACTTTTCTGCCAGATCTTCAATTGAATAACCTCTATGGCGCAGAATGCCCTTTTCACCGTCAAGGAAAGTAATGGCGCTCTTGGTGGCGCCGGTATTTTTGTAACCAAAATCCAGGGTGACGGCGCCAGTCTTTTCAAGAAGTTCAGCAATGTCAATGCCTACTTCGTCTTCTGTGCCTACCACGATGGGTAATTCATAAGTTTTGCCATCCAGTATAAGTTGTGCTGTCTTTGCCATGTGATTCTATTTTTCCCTAAAGTAAATCGGGGTTCTTGTAGTTGGAAGTCCTTCTCTGAATTTAATTATTCCCCAGAATCAAAGGCATGCCGTCTTTGCCAGAGCCAATGATAATTGTCTTTGAGTTAGGTGATTTTGATAGCTCCAGCGTTGCTTCTATCCCCCTCATTTTCAATAACTTATCTGACAAACTATTGTTGATAATGTTATTGGCTCTGGATTCTCCTTCTGCCGCAATTCGCTTCCGCTCCGCCTCACTTCTCTCCTTGTCAAGTCGGAACTGGTAGGCAAGTGCCTCCTGCTCTTGTTGAAGTTTGTTTTCAATTGCCGCTTTAATTTGTTCTGGAAGTGCAATCGACCTGATGAGTACTGCTGTTGCAGTGACGAAATTCAAACTCAGAATTTGCTCTGTCTCATTCTTAATGGCGGCTTCGACTTCCGCTCTCTTGGTGGAGTAGATTTCCTCGGCCGTGTAGCGACCCATTACCTGCCGTACCGTAGAACGTACTTCAGGGATTACAAGGACTTCCACATAGGAAGAGGTAAACTTCTGATGAATGTATCCGATCTTTTCCGGTATGGGAAAATACCTGACCGTAATGTCAACATGGATGGAAAGACCATTTTTGTCAAGGATGTCCATATTTTCATCCGACGAGGTCTCGTTGACTCTATAGACGTATTTATCATTCCAGGGTGCTTTCATGTGTATGCCCTGGTCGATGATATTTTCCCTATCAAGACCGGTTGTGAAAGGATAAAAGATCACAGCCCGTTCGTTGGATTGGATTGTATAAAATAAGCTGTTGGAGAGGGCCATCACAATGATGAAGCCAATTACTCCTAGGATAATAAGGGGCAGTCTGCGGTTATTCATGGTTCTTTGGTTTTAAATTCGTGTGGTTGATAATGTACCTATAAAGTTAATGAATTGGATGGGGAATTGGGTATAGGAAATTGCTTTTGGCGTTGGGCTCTTAGCCTTTGACGGGATTCTCCTCACGGGGAAGGCCCAGCAGTCTGCCGATGATCAGCATGGCGTAGATGTTTCCCCAGACGGCCTCGATGGTGCTGATGTTGCGGATAAGGCGTGTGGGTTCGAGGCCAGGATCTACCCCTCCCAGCACACAAAAACTGTACGTTACACATTCGGAGTAATTGGGCAAGCCCAGTTCAATATCAGCGCCAAGGGCCCCTGGCTTAACAATGGTAATTAAGTCAAATAGGCTGCCGAAGGAAATTCCAATCATCAGATAAATACACGCAGCACCCCATAGCTTTTCCCCAGTCATAATACCGCCCGAGAATATGTCGCGAATGGCAAAGGCTATGACCGTAACTTCAATGGGGAAGAGCAGGCTGTGTATGGTTAATAAATATGCCTGCCGATTAGCAACATGAATGATTTGATAATAAGGGAATTCGACCAATGTTCCGGTGACCACAATTCCAGATAAAACAATCAGGATGGTTCTGATCAGAATCCTGTTGGTTGTAAAATTTCGAAGCATATCCCACAGTAAAAACGCATATGTTGCTCCGAAAAAAGAGAAGATCGCGATGATGAATTTGGAGACATCACTTTTGGAATCGGCAAGAAGTGGTTCTGATAGTGTCAATCCGAAGACGACAATAATGATTTGGATTAAGACGACGTTTCGGTAGTCCTTTGCCTTCTCAATCTGAAGTTCACTTTTTGTGAGTATGCGATTGAGTGAGAAAATGTCGGAGAGATTGAGCATCGGGTTATATGATACTGAAGAAATGAAAGGGTAAATATAGATGAAATGGACAAAATTCTCCTGATGTAAAATTCGGTATAAGGTTCGCAATTTTGACCAAAGTCAATTTTGCAATTGCTTAAGCATATGATCATAATGCGCACTATGTGACGGTAACCGAGATCCCAATTCATGAAGCTTCTGAAAAAGCGGTCGATAAATTGTATAAGGTACTTTTAGATAAGTGGGTGTCTTGCCCCAGCGGGGCAACCTGTTGGTAAGCCAGGGTCCTAACTCTGGCTAAAAGCGTTATCGGTTAGGAAGAGGGCCACGCAAACATTACCTCGATCTTCGAACGTTCTGGCCCGCAACATCCTCACTATGATGAAGCTTACCTTTGCCGATATCTGACAGTAATTGGTCAACAGCCTGTTGGCCTAATGAAAGACCTTTCTCAAGCATGATCAGAATGAATGATTTTGCAGTCTTGTTCATAAGGTCCTGATTACCTGTGTTCTTGCAGAAGCCGATGATGATGAGATAGGCGGGGATTTGGAACCTATCTTCAATGATGGGGTGAATAAGAAAGCAGATCATGAATGTTGCCAATTACGATTTTGTAAAGTAATTATCGAGTAGGAGCCGCAATTGAAGTACACAGAAATGTTGGACCAGAGCTTTTAGAAAGTGTTTATCACCGATTCTTTATGCATGAATTTTCTTTGAGAAGAATTGATTACCAATCAGAGCGGATTGTGCCCGTTTCTTATAAGGGAATTGATTTAGAGACGGACCTTCGTTGTGATTTTTTTGTTAACCACCTGATTGCTGTTGAGATCAAATCAGTGGAGTTGCTTGCTCCTGTCACGGACTTTGCCAGAAACGACTCCAGAATGTATTCGCCACTGAGCTTGACGATGGGAGTGATTAGTTTCTTAATTGTGACGCTTTTTTAATATTCAATAGAGCTACCTCATTCGGACAGCCTTTCGTTCCTTGTTGCTTTCTGCGGCCGCCTCAATAAGTTGTATGACCTGCATCGCCTGTTCAGGTTTAACTGACAATTCTTTCCCTTCCCGAATCGTTTCATAGATACTTTGATAGAAACCAATGTAATTTCCTGGCAATGTTTCAATCTTGCCTTCGTAGTGAAGTCCTTCAATATCTGTGTTCAACTTACCCCAGAATTTTTCCGGTTCCGTTCCCCAGCCGGGCGTACCAGGCACCTGATGAAGTTTCAATGCTTCCTCCTGAGGATCAATTCCATATTTCACAAATGAGCCATTCACACCGTGAACAACATAAGATGGACCGGGCTCCCGCACCAGGTAACTTGATTTGACAATTACATTCAGTCCTTCATACTCCAATCGTAAATCGTAGTAGTCAAATACTTTTCCGCCTGGCCGTTGAATACCGATGATTGCTGTCACCCATTCAGGCTTTCCAAACAACACAAGCACCTGGTCCAGCATGTGTGATCCGAGATTATATAGAATTCCCGATCCAGGTCCAGGTTCTTCTTTCCAGGTGTTTGGGGCAACGTAATTTCTGAATCGATCGTAATGGGCCTCAAACTCTACAATTTTACCCAAAGCACCCGATGCGATTATTTTCTTCAGCGTCATAAAGGCGCCGTCCCAGCGTCGGCTTTGAAATACCGAAAGCATTTTATTCTTCTTTTTTGCCAGGGCAATAAGCTGCTGTGCCTCCAGAACGGTGTTGGTAAATGGTTTCTCAACGACAACATGTTTGCCAGCTTCCAGGGCCTTTTCAGCATAATCAAAATGGGTTTCATTGGGCGTATTGACAATGACAAGGTCGATCTGAGGATCGCCCAGGATATCATCCAGATTTCTTACCACATTGACGGTTGGATAATGTTGTTTAGAAGACTCCGATTTCCGCTGGAGGATCGTCTTCATTCTGAAGCCGGGATGGGCTGAAAGGAGCGGGGCATGAAACACTTCGCCTGACATGCCATAAGACAAGAGGGCGGTCGTAACGGGTTGATAAGAATTCATGGACTTGATTTCAAAACTTTTTCTGAGCCTAAATATGAATCAAGAAACGAATAATTTCTTTATAATGGGCGTAAAATTTTGCTCGCAGGTTTCGAAAAACGAATTAGCCAAGTTGTTTTTTTGTTTTGATTGAAAGTTTAGCTGCCACTAATTCATAGGATTGCCGGACAAATTGATTCCATTCTTTCTTACTCAATTTGCGGATATCGTCGACCAAAACCCATTTGTATCTGGCAACATAGGGGGCAGGCTTAAATCCTTCTCTTTGACATAGGGAATCGAACTGATCATCCCTCACTTTGAAAGAGACAGCAGTCGGACTCTGGTCAAGTTCGATTACACAAAACATTTTTCCTCCTACGGAGTAGGCCAGGTCATGCCCCCACTTGATATCTTCGGTAGTGAAAGGCATTTTTTTGCAGATCGCCCTAAGAATCTCAATGTCCATGGATTGTGTGAGCTACTTCTTGCCAAACTTCCCCCCGAAGAAATCGCGTTCATTCCAGGTGGGGCGTGAAGTGGTATTGCTTACAAAGAAGCCAATTAAGAAATTGACCTTCACGTGCATCGCACCCGCTTCAAAGTCGAATGATTGTCGCATGTCGTCTTGCGGCGTGTGATAGATTGAACTTCTCCACCCCACATCTGATTTTGCCCTGTTCACAGTATCTTCTTTCACCGTCATAAAGCCACTCTTTATGAAAAGGGATGGAATGCCTTTCTTGATAAAACTATAGTGATCGCTGCGGATGAAAACCACTTGCTCGGGAAACGGATCAGGACTGATTTTCAGATTCAGTATTGCTGCGGCCTTATTCACTTCATTTGAAAGACTGGAATGTTGGGCGCCGTATGGTACAATGTCCAGGATGGGATGGAAAAAGAACGGCATGTCGATGGAAAGATTGGCCACAATATTTTCTGCCTTAACTGGTGAGTTGTTAATAAAATAGTCAGAACCCAATAGCCCATATTCTTCTCCCGTGACAACGGCAAAGATGATCGACCGCTTGGACGTAACCGGATAGGAGCGAAAAGCTTTTGCGATGCCCAGCAGGATCGATACACCAGAAGCATTGTCGTGGGCGCCATTATAAATGGAATCACCTTTCATCGGTGATGCTTTTCCAAAATGATCGAGGTGGGCGGCATAAACCACAAATTCATTTTTCAAAACCGGGTCGGAACCAGGCAATATCCCAATCAGGTTTGATCCTTCCACGAGACTATAATTTGTCTTCACTATAATTTGTGCTTCTGCTTTCAGTGGAAAAGATTGGGGCACATTGTCTTTGGCATTCTGATAGACAGTCTGAATGTTTTTCCCTGAGTTGATAAAAAGTCTTTCAACAAAAGCTGGATTAAAACCCACGCTCGCTTTTAATTCATCGTTGGCGTTTGCCGGTTTACCCAGGCTGTTGAGCCATTTGAATGACCCCTGTTTTGTCCTTCGTACCGCCGCATCCCATGAGCCACGGTTGTCATTCGGCGGGCTAAAATTAATGATACCGACAGCCCCGCGTTTAATTGCTTCAGTCAATTTTGAAGCAGATGAGAAATAAGCGCGCTCGTTGGAAGGAAAAGAAGTTGGAGCACCATTGAGGCAAACGATTATTTTCCCTTTTACATCCAGCCCTTTGTAGTCATCGTAGTTCAGTTCAGGAGCAGAAACGCCGAAACCAGCAAACACCAAAGGTGCGGTGATCTCTGAAGCAGCTTCTGAAAAGTAAGGGCTGAGAATAAATTCCTTACCCCAGGTCAATGTTTCTTTTTTTCCATTCACGACGAGTATGAACCTGCAGTTGTTTTCATCTACGACGCCTTTTCTCAACGACACTTTTTGGATGTATGATTTTTGATCTATCCCAGGCTGTAATCCCATGGCCATGAATTGTGTTTCAATGTACTTTGAGGCGATCGCAAATCCTCTCGTTCCCGGTTGACGGCCTTCTAGCAGATCGTCTGCGAGAAAAGTCATCGACGCCTTGATGGCTTCTGGACTAACGGCTTCCAGGGTTTTATCCAGATCTGTATCAGATTGGCAATAAGATGTGGTGAGCTTAAAAATAAAGATCAACACGAGAGGAGTGAGGATTGATTTGCTACTCATTGTTCTTCGTAAAAGTTTACGTTTTGTTGTTTTAGAAATTCTTTAATTCTGTCTACGTGAATACAATGACCAACGTGAAGAAAAGGATAATTTGAGACATTGGTTTTCTTTCCATCACTGACCACTTCAATATCCTTCACATCGAAACCCAGATGCAAATGATGGGTCATGGATTGCATACCATACACAAGTCCCTGGACATCGAACAATGGGCCACCGCTCTGGCCTCTGAGTCCAGGTGTACTTAATTCAATGGTTCCAATTTGTGTTTGATCGCCTCCAAACCTTGTGATGATGCCATCAATGGGGAACCTGGGAGAGTTTTGATTTCCTGTCACCGTCCATTCGATGTCGTCGGTCGCCTGGTTATATTGAAAATTGTTGAACTCAGGAAAGGGATACCCAAGCCTGCACAAACTTTTTCCTTGCTTGATTTTGTTGAGGTCACGCACAAACGTTGCGTGGGAACTGTAGAGATTTTGATTTTGTCCTTTGAATTCAATGATGGCCAAATCCAACGTTGGATGCAGGTGCATGTTAAAATGTGTGATGCCCGGAAAGCAGTTCACAAAGTTATTTTTGATTTGGATCACGGACTCTTTTTTCAAGGCGTATTTCGATTCGAGTCCTATCAACTTCCCTTTGAATTTGTTGTCATGAAGGAGATGATCTTTTTCGGTTTTAAATGATTTGTATTTGAGATTGACCGCATCTGAATCGAGAATATGTTGGGCTACATGTTTGCACGTGATGGCCACTCCGTTTTCATTCACGAAGAACAGTGTGGCGCTGCCTGGGCTGATCAATCCACCATATGTTCTTGTGATGGTATGGATTGGCCTTGTGAATTTATCAACCTCTTCTATGGCATTTACAAACATGTGGTTTCTTAAAGATGCTCAGTATTAAATTATTGCAAAAAGATTAATTACAAACAAAACTGCCTGAGATTTTCTTTGGGATGGTGCCCCTGGTGGCAGGATCCATAAGGATAAGCTCTTTAAATGCAGCATGATATTTTCCATTTCCACTGGTGATCGTCACGATCTGCCCTGCAATAGCGACAAAGCCACTGCCAAACGCGGCCTCTGCCCAGAATACACCGAAGATCAATTCATTGCCAGGTTTTTCTTTAACGGAAAACGCTGCCCTGCCAATCAATTTGTCCCCCTGGAGTGATTGGGGCTGAGGCTGATAAATGGTGATGACGGCTCCTGATTTGGCCTTAATTTCCTTTGGCCAATTTCCATCTGCGGCTATTAGACCAATCGAAGCGAAAACAAGAAACAGTGCGATGAAAGCAGATTTCATAAGTCTGTGAGTTAGCGGCTGCAAAGATATTCTTTGCGAGATATTTTACAGTAGATTTTTTGAGCCGCGCTCCATTCCAGATCACGATTGGAGCAATGCATAACATTGCCCGGCGATTTCAAGTTCTTCGTTGGTAGGTACGATTAAAATCTTAACGGATCCGTTGGCCTTGTTGATTTCACGGATGCCCGAACCGTTTGCATTGTTCCTTTCCTCATCCAATTTAATACCGAGGGACTCCATATTTTTTGTGGAGAGTGCCCTTGTCAATGGATCATTTTCACCCACACCAGCGGTGAACACCAGCGCATCGAGCCCATTGAGAACAGCCATAAAAGAGCCTATATATTTTTTAATGTGATAGGCATACATCTCGTATGCAAGGATGGCTTCGTTGTTTCCTTTGTTATATTGCGCTTTTACATCCCTCATATCGCTGAAGCCGGTAAGGCCCAGCATACCGCTCTTTTTGTTAAGAATATTATTTACCGAATCCAGAGAGTATCCCAGATGATTCACCAGATGAAAGATCACTGACTGATCGATGTCACCCGTCCGGGTTCCCATGATCAAGCCGTTCATCGGTCCAAGGCCCATGCTGGTGTCCACACACTCACCGTTTTTCACTGCCGTCATACTGCAACCGTTTCCCAAATGGATGGTGATGAGGCGAGCATCTTTCTTTTTCAAGTATTGTGCCGCCTGTGCAGATACATATTTATGACTGGTGCCGTGAAATCCATAGGCCCTGATCTGATGCTGATCATAAAATTCTTTCGGTATCGCCATACGGTAGGCCACCGGAGACATCGTTTGATGAAAGGCGGTATCGAATACCGCAACCTGTTTGGCATGTTGAAATATCTTTTCAGCAACTTCAATTCCCAGGTAGTTGGGTGGATTATGAAGGGGCGCAAGTGGAAAGAGATTCTTTATTTTTTCTTTTACCTCCAGGGTGATGATCATGGTCTTGGAAAAACTTTCTCCCCCATGTACCACACGATGTCCCACCACATGTATTTCGTCAGGATTCCGGATCACACCGATCTCTGAGTCGGTGAGTAATTTCGCAGCTTCGGTAAGTCCTGCTGCATGGTCTTTGATCGGGATATTGATTTTACGGAGCGATTCAACTTTATTCACAAATGTCTTATGTTGGATCACCGATCCATCCTGACCGATGCGATCGATCATGCCGGAGCAGATGACCTCTGCTGCCGGCATTTGAATCAACTGATATTTTATAGAGCTGCTGCCGGAGTTGATGACAAATACATTCATACTTTGATCAATCAATTTTGTTGGGCCTGAATTGCGGTGATCACCACGGTATTAAAGACATCATCAACCGTGCAGCCTCTGCTTAAGTCATTAACAGGTTTGTTAAGTCCTTGCAACATGGGGCCTATCGCCAGTGCCCCCGTTTCACGCTGCACCGCTTTGTAAGTATTGTTGCCCGTATTCAGGTCCGGAAAAATCAGCACGCTGGCCTGGCCGGCGACCTCAGAGTTTGGCATCTTCTTCTTACCAACACTGGGGTCTACTGCTGCATCATATTGAATGGGTCCTTCCACCTTCAGTTCAGGCCTTTTTTGTCTTACTATTTCGGTCGCCTTTCTCACTTTCTCCACATCTTCACCTTCCCCGGAGGTTCCGGAAGAATAGGAGAGCATGGCGACTTTAGGATCGATGCCAAACATTTTGCTGGTATCAGCCGATGAGATGGCAATGTCTGCCAGTTGTTCGGAGGTGGGATTGGGATTCACGGCGCAGTCTCCAAAGATGGAAACCCGGTTTGGCAGACACATAAAGAATACTGAAGATACCGTTGAAACACCTGGTTTTGTTTTTACAAACTGCAGGGCAGGCCGTATGGTATGCTGCGTAGTATGCGCCGCACCTGAAACCATTCCGTCAGCTTCGCCCTTGAACACCATCATGGTGCCGAAATACGAAACATCCAGCATCAGGTCGCGGGCCATTTCGAGTGTTACATTTTTGTTCTTGCGAAGTTCATAAAGTGTTTGAACATACGTTTCATAACGATCGGAGGTACCAGGATTGACGATCTTCACCTTGTCCAGTTCAAGAGAAAGATTCAGCCGCTTGAGCGCCGCTGCGATGCTTTCCTTGTTCCCAAGGATGGTCAGCTCCACCACGCTTTGCTTGATCAAGGCATCGGCAGCCTGCAAAATTCGATCGTCATCGCCTTCACATAAAACGATGTGTTTTTTGTGTTCTTTCGCACGACTGACGATCTGGTACTGAAACATGCGGGGTGTAATGCCATGGGTGCGGAAGGAAATGATCTTCTTTTCCAACGCCTTCACGTCCACATGCTGATCAAACATGCTGATGGCAAGCGCAATTTTTTCCTTATTGTCAAAAGATATCCTCGATTGTGTATTGGCGACTTGTGCGACCGTTTTAAAAGTTCCGGATTTTACCTGGATGATCGGGACCACCGTATCCAATCCTTCAATCAGCCTTAAAATGGTTTGTTCCGGGACCAGTCCGCCAGTCAATAATATTCCTGTGATCCTCGGATAATTTTTTGAAATGTTTGCCTGAAGGACTCCTATGATAAGATCACCACGGTCACCGGGGGTTACGATCAGCGTATTTTTTTGAAGGCGCGTAAGGCAATTGTGTAATTGCATGGCGCCAACAATGGAGTGGTCTACCTGATTGGATAACAAATGCTCCCCGAAGAGTACTTTTCCTCCCACTGCATCGAGGATCTCTTTCATGGTTGGATTTCCGAGGTCTTTGCTGGATGGTATTGAGGTGACTACGATGCTTTTGGGGAGTGCTTGTGTAAGTTGGATTTTGATCTCCTCTTTTTTTTCGGGATCTATTTTGTTTGTGACCACGGTGAGAATCTGTACTCCTTCATCCATGAAACTTTTCGTCGTTGAGACGGCGGTGTCCACAATTTCTTTGACTGACTTGCCTTCTCCTTTGACAACGATCACGGCAGGAATGCCCAGGTTTTTTGCAACAGAAATGTTGCCGTTGAACTCAAGATTGCTGATGCCACTCATAAAATCGGTTCCCTCCACGACGATAAAGTCATGGTCCTTCTGAAGTTGTTTAAACTTGCCGATGATGGTATCGATGAGATAGGCTTCCTTTCCGGAATTAATATAGTGCACGGCTTCATCCCGGGTAAAAGCATACATATCTTGATAAGAAGTACTCAAATGGAAATGGGTAGCAATGGTCTTGAGGATATTGTCATCTTCAGGTCGGGCGCGGCTAATGATGGGTTTGAAGTAGGCAATCTTTTCGGTCTTGCCCGCCAATAAGTTCATC
>JAYVRH010000477.1:0-1570 GCA_043776495.1 Cyclobacteriaceae bacterium | reverse complement strand
GAGAACGGGTTGTTCTGGATATCAAAGATTGGCTCTTTCAAGGTCAGATTTTGAAGGAAAATGAATTCCGTGAATTTGTAAAGGCACACGATTGGGCGAATTACAAAAATAAATATGTTGCCATTACCTGTTCTACAGATGCGATCATTCCTACTTGGGCGTATATGCTTCTTTCGGTTTCCCTGCAGCCGGTTGCTGAATCTATTTTCTTCGGATCGGTGGATGATTTGGAAATCCAGCTTTTTATGAACGCATTGAATCGAATTAACTGGCAAACTTTCAAGGATGCTAAAGTAGTTATTAAGGGCTGTAGTAAAGTTGATGTTCCTGTGGCGATTTATGTAGAGGCAACTCATCGCCTTCGAGCCGTAGCTGCCAGTATCATGTTTGGAGAGCCGTGTAGTACTGTTCCCCTGTTTAAGAGAAAAATGATCAAGCCAGAATAGTCAATCAATGAATTGAGTGCACGACAGTTTTGCCTCTTGGGCTAAAGCCCTTTTTGGAAAGCTACCCAATAACCCCGTGCTTAAGCACGGGGTTATTTCAACTGCAAGGCTCATGGGCTTTAGCCCTGCAATGGGCTTTGCAAAAGTGTCGTACACCCTCAAAGAATGACTTATCTACTCCTGAACTTTATTTTCCTACTTTTGTTGACGTAACAAGAGAAATAGCCATGTTGAAAGCCACCCCCAAAGCCATTCATATTTACCTGGAGTCAAATCCAAACCCTAACTCACTCAAATTTGTGATCAATGAGATATTGGTACCGGAGGGAATGAGTTTTGATTTTCCAACACCGGCAGATGCTGAAAATGCACCTTTGGCCCAAGAACTCTTCATGTATCCGTTTGTTGACAGAGTATTTTACATGAGCAATTTTGTAACGGTTACTAAGAAAGAAGACGTAGAGTGGATTGAAATTCAGGAAACAATCAAAAACCATATCATCCGTTTTCTGGAATCGGGTAAGCTGATTTTAGATTTGAAAGCTCCGGAAGGCGAACAACAAGAAGAGACCGAAACGATCAAAAAAATAAAAAACATTCTGGATGAATATATACGCCCGGCTGTTGAGCAAGACGGTGGTGCCATTACATTTCATTCACTGCACGGAAAAAAAGTTACTGTAACCTTGCAAGGCTCTTGCAGCGGTTGTCCTTCTTCTACCATCACCTTAAAAGCGGGCATCGAAAATCTTTTCAAAAAAATGATGCCGGAAGAAGTGGAGGAAGTGGAGGCGTTGGGTTAAGGGAACCTCTGATAATTTTTTTACTTCATCATTTCCTTTGCTTTTGGATAAGGAAATGATGAGTTACCAGAGGCTCCTTAATTTTTAATTGCCCTGATCATCTCTCGTTTGCCAGGAGGCCCTGGTAATTTTTCGACTGATAGACCCAACGAAATTAAATCTCTCTTTAGTTGACCCTTGGCTGAGTAGGTAACAAAAATTCCTTGCGATTTCATTGCGTCAGTTACTTTTTCTAAAATACTATGCGTCCACATTTCGGGCTGCTTGCTGGGAGCAAAGGCATCGAAATAAACCAAATCAAATTTCTTAGGCGCAAATGAG
>JAYVRH010000476.1:0-1571 GCA_043776495.1 Cyclobacteriaceae bacterium | reverse complement strand
TTGACTGCCTCGGAAATTATGCAATCCCAGGAATGATGGATGTGCATACGCACATAGATAACCTTGAAGCAGCGAGGCGCGCTTTGCTCTCCGGAGTTACTACGTTTCGTACGGCTGGAGTATCGGCCTATCAGGATGTTGCATTGCGTGACCTGGCGCAATCAGGTCGCGTGGCTGGACCTGATGTTGTGCCAGCGGGTGTTTTTATCACACCAAATATTGGCGAGACCGTTTTGGCAGACCCTCGGCTTGGCAATTTGATCACAGGGGTTAATACCGACGATGAATTGCGCCAACTTGTTAATGTTAACATTGACCGAGGTGCAGCGGTCATCAAAACGAGAGGCACCGAAAGGGCAGGTTTGCCTGAGACGGATCCCCGTCAGCAAAGCTATACACAGCATCAACTAAAAGTGATTATCGATGAAGCGGCGAAGCGCGGCATTCCCGTGATGGTGCATGCCCATGGTGATGAAGGTGCAAAAGCTGCCGTATTGGCTGGCGCTAGAAGTATTGAGCACGGGACATTTCTAAGCGAAGAAACGCTTCAATTGATGAAGCAGAAAGGAACCTTCCTGGTTCCAACGTACATCACATTGGAAGACTTGACGAAGCCCGGTGGCGATTATGCAGGTGCAGTGCTTGAGCTTAGAGGGAAGTTCATGATGCCTCAGGCAGAGAAAGTATTTAAGAAATCTCTGGAATTGGGTGTGAAGATTGCAACAGGAGCCGATAACAACTACACCTCTAGCAGCACGAGTAGAATCTCCCTGGAGTGTGAGCATTTTGTAAGGATGGGTATGACTCCCTTTCAAGCCTTGCAAGCCGCCACTACCGTAAGTGCAGAACTCCTCGGAGTGTCTGCAAAGACTGGAAAAATCATTTCAGGTTATGAAGCGGATATCATAATACTTCCGGGCAATCCGCTCGAAGATATACGCGCCTTACAAGATGCCTTGATCGTGATGAGCAATGGACATCTTGCTTTAAAAAGGCTTCCCTTCGGCAAAGAATAATCGGGCCTCCTCGGAGTCTACCGCCTCGGAGACTCCGAGTCACACAAATGACTCCGCGCTGGATGAGAGCGGTAAACTCTGAGCTGAAAGAATAATCATTGCCGTAAGACTTTTTCTACATTTGCCTTTTCTAAAAAGGCAATGAAGATCAATAAGTACTTCGTAATCGATTTCGATAGCACATTCACGAAGGTGGAAGCCTTTGACGTCCTGGCGGACATCTCACTCAATGGCGATCCTGACAAGCCCAACATCAGGCGTCAGATCGAGGCAATCACAAACGAAGGAATGAACGGAACCATTTCTTTTCGCGAATCCTTGGAAAAACGATTGACTCTTCTAAAGGCAGAGAAAAAGCACATTCCCGCCCTCGTCGATTTATTGAAGGCGAAAGTTTCTGAGTCTTTCAAAAGGAATAAGGACTTCTTCAGCACCTATTCAGATAATATCTATATCATTTCCAATGGCTTCCGCGAGTTCATAGAGCCAGTCGTAACCGAATTTGGTATCAAACCAGAAAACATCCTTGCCAACGAGTTCACGTTCGACAGCAAC
>JAYVRH010000475.1:0-1574 GCA_043776495.1 Cyclobacteriaceae bacterium | reverse complement strand
TCAACGACCAATCTGCCGCCTGATAATTCTTTGGTTCGACACTCACCACAAAAGCCTTCTTGCCGTTCTTCATTGTCATTTCATCAGGGACAGGCGCCTCAACGATCAAATGGTAAAAATTGTGATGCAACTCATTGCCGGCGCGATCTTCCAAAACCAACGCCACCGTCACCAATGATCTTTCATTGGGGGCAGTCACTTCCAGGGATTCCACTTCCTTATTCAAGTAAGGTTGATATGGAATTGTTGTGGAAAATTCCCCCCATTGCTTTTGTTCGCCAATGCCATTCACGCCAGACAATTTTACCTTCAGTTGCAATGTATTTCCCAAATCTTCTCTCCCAGTCATAGAAGAAATAAAGAGTGGGATCTTGATCTTTTCTCCCACCTTGACCGATTGACTAATCTCGTTGCCTGTAGAAATATAAATGAGGGAGTGAAAATCTTTTAACGTCATGCCAGGAACAATTTCTTCCACTCCAGTAAACTTCTTGCTTCGGTCAAAACGCCAATAGCCGTTCCATTCGTTGATCACATCATGATGTTCGGTGTATAGCCAACCCGCTACGATTGGGTATTTCCTGAACGTATTCATCATGCGATGATAGTCCCAGGACCAGTCTACATCACCGGTGCTCCCATCATAACCCCACACATTACCACATTCCGAATTGATATTGGGTTGCTTGCCTTGCTGATATCCTTTCTCGAAATGAAAAGTGCTCCCTTCATAAGTGTTCCTGGCGATATTACTGAGGTGGCTCTCCCATTCCCAACCTGGCAAATACTCATGCCATGAATTGATATCGGTTACTGTATGCCCTGCGCCGCAGCAAATCGAGTTATCTTCAACAAGGCGTGTTGGGTCTAACTTCTTCGCCTTCTCCACCATAGGCACGACCCATTTTTGAGTTTCGGGCAAATAACTATTTACCTGTTTTTCGTTCTCCTGCACTTTGGTTCGAAGTCCCCACGTCTCGTTAAAAATAATCCATGAGAAAATAGACGGATGGTTAAAGTCACGTTTGATCATTTCTGACAAAGTTCGTTCCGATTCCATTCTGGCATCCGCATCGGGTTCACCCCAGGAATTGGGTAAATCGGACATGACCAAAACACCCAACTTATCTGCCCAATATAATTTTCTTGGAATGTCAATTTTTATATGCGTCCGGATACCATTCAACCCAATCTCACGGGCCAGGAGGATTTCTTTTTTCATGAATTCATCAGAGGGGAACGTATAAAATCCATCCGGATGATACGATTGATCAAGGGTGAGTTGCAGATAAATAGGTTGGTTGTTCAACGAAATGTATGGAAAGTTTGTGCCGGGAAGATTCATGACTGAAATTTTCCGCATCCCAAAATAGGATTTAACCATGTCATCAGAAGCCCCATCGCTCAATTTCAAAATAACCTCATACAAAAAAGGATTCTCCAAAGACCACAATTGTGGATTGGGAATGGGCACATCAAAGGCAATGTGTTTTTGATTCAATTGATCCAGCTTCTTCGTCACTTCGATGGGAATGGTGTTTCCGCGGATCGTAAGATTCATTGAAAGTTTCTTG
>JAYVRH010000474.1:0-5013 GCA_043776495.1 Cyclobacteriaceae bacterium | reverse complement strand
TGACGACCACATCGGCAATACCCCCGGCAAGTGGCATGTTCTCAATATCGCCTTGTCTGAATTCAACATTGCTAAACCCAAGTTTATCGGCGTTCATCTTCGCTTTCTCAATCATTCTTTGGGTAAAGTCGATTCCGATGACCTGGCCCTGCTCTCCTGCTATTGAACGGGCAACAAAACAATCGTTACCTGCTCCAGAGCCGAGGTCAACAACGGTATCACCTTCCTTGATCAATGCAAACTCTGTTGGAAGGCCACAGCCAAGTCCCAGATCTGCATCGGCAACATATCCTGGCAGTTGGGAGTAGTCGTCTGCCATCACCACATAATCAACGGTGGAGCAACCACCCGTGGCGCCACAGCAGCTGGCTTCATTTTGGCCTTTACTTTCATCGGCGATCTGGCCGTACTTTTCTTTCACAATCTCCTTAAGTTGTTCAGCGGTTTCCATATTTTTCTATTTTTATTGTTATCGTAATATTGCGATGGTTTAGGTCAAAAAAACTAACAGCAATCAATCCCGGCGCGACTTTCGAGTAATTCTCCAATCATCTTCTTTGCTTTGTTCCAGTTCTTCACATCGATGCAGTAGCAGACGGTGGGTCCGTCGATGTCCCCTTTAATCAATCCTGCCTTTTTTAGTTCACTCAGGTGCTGCGACACGGTAGATTGCGATAGTGGAAGTTCGTCCACGATGTCCCCGCACACACAAGACTTTGTCTTTATCAAAAATTGAAGAATCGCGATACGGGCTGGGTGGCCCAATGCCTTTGTAAATAAGGCCAAATCATTTTGAGATTTGGTATAGTCTTCTGTTTTTGTGAGTCCCATATTAATCGTAATATTACGATTAATATTTCAAATGGTTGCGTTTATTCCGGACTTTATTTAAGAAATGTTCCTAATTCATGTTCATCAGGTATTCCGTAAGATCAGTAAGGTTTTTGTCCGAAAGTTCAAGAAAGGCAGGGTCGGGCATAATGCTCTTCACCTTTTTCTCTCTCGATTTTATTTTTGAAACCGGAATGACCTGATTCTTACCCAAAAGATCTTTTACCACAACTGTCTTTTCGCTATCAGCCACCAGAAAGCCAAACACTGATTCACCATCGTGGGTTGTAATCAACCACGCTTCATACCCAAAGACAATGGATGCACTTGGGTTAATAATGGCATCCAACATGCCTTCTCTTTCAAACTTTTTACGAATCAAAGACAGATCGGGACCTATCTGACCTCCTTCCTTATTCACCCTATGGCAAGTGGCACAGCTCTTCTCAAACACTGCTTTTCCCTCAGCGATATTCCCTTTTTGTTTTGCAATCATTCCAATCGAAAAAGACTTGCCTGAATTTGGTAGGCTAAAGAAATCAGATAGTTGTATTCGTACCGATAGGCTTGGGTTTGATCCAATAAGTTCTTCAATATAGGGATATAAGCGTTTATCCATTTTATTTTCGCTTAGCATCGCTACTAACGTTTGTCCTCCAATGGGGTCTTTGGCCATACTTTGCACGCTCCACTTTCTTTCATCGAATGGCAAAAGTTGATCCATGACTCTGCTTTGTTTTACCTTCATCGCAGCCACTCTTTGTTCATGCTCTGTATCAATCCCGGATTTCTTCCAGTCCAATATCGAAAACCAGTCATTGCTCTGCCGGAATGAAGCCCAGTAGGTTGCCTTTTCAGACACATCCTTCAAAGGTGACCGAGTCAAATCGACCATCGTACGAGCCGACAACCTGGAGTTAATGAAAGCCAACGCGGTTAATGCATCCGAATGGTCCTGTTCGTTTAGCAAACCAGATTCTGCTCTAATCTTCAAATCCAAAACTGAAGCGGAAGGATGTAAACTCCAAACCAAATTGACCAACTTCTTGTCCCACTGATCCGATTTAACTTGATCACCGCCAAAAATCTTTTTTAGATCATCGTAAATTTCATCTTCATGCCCCTTCAGCGCGGAAGAAAGGGTGGCTAAATACCAACGGTCAGCTCCATCGTATTGTTCAGCAAGTTTTAGAAGGATAGGTTTCGTTTTCTCAAATGGCAGATCGCGCAAGCCTGCTGCAACTTCTCTCCGGACGAATGCAGATTCATCTTTTGAAAGCTTGTCTGCCATTGGAAGTATGTTCTGCTCAACGGATCGCAACGCCCTGAATGCTGTGGCCCGAACCAATGGGTCAGCGTCTTCAAGTAATTTCATCGTTTCAACTTTTCCCTTTTCACCCAATTGCGACAACAGCCAGATTGCCCTTGCCTGGTGATAGGGGTTTTGACTTTTAAGAAGGGCTTTGACCGGCTCAATCGATTCGTCACCTCTTTGTTTTAGTTTTTCAAATGCGCTGAAGCGGACATTTACCGCAGGGCTCTTCAGCGCTTCCATGGTGCCATCCAATGTCTCTAGGTTGATCACAGGAAGTGTGAGGGTTTTTTGTTTTGGAGCAATGCGATAGATGCGTCCATATCCTGTAGAATCCTGCATCTGATGTCCTCCAACGATCGGGTCATACCAATCCGCCACATAGATGGCCCCATCCGTTCCGATGGTTACATCACTTGGCCGAAACCATTTACTCTTATTTGCATTTTGCATGGAGTCATTCCAGACATAACTGCCGCTATCATATTTTAAGGAACTAATAAAATTGGAGCGTTCACCCAAATCATATCCTGAGTTCTTCAAAGTCGGGTGGTATCCAAATATTGTGTTGCGGCCAGCGTCTGCGCTTAACAGCAATCCTCTGTATTTCAAACCGAGCCCATCTCCTTCGTTGATGGCAACACCTGTTGGAGACCCCGCACCTGTTCTGTCGCCAGCAGGCATTACTCCAGGATCCTCCTGGTGCCAATGAGCGGTATAGATATCCTGCCAGGGCCGTTGGTCAGCCTGCCAATACCGGGTTCCGTCTGCACTAAAAAAACCTGCATCGCCGCCTTCCATCAACCAGGTTGTTCGGCATGCTACCACCTGATCATCATTGTCATTTTGCCATAGGTTGCCATACGAGTCTGTAATCACTTCATATGAGTTACGGAAATTATGGCCCATGACTTTTAGATTAGTTCCATCCGGTGCCACTCTCAGCGCCAACCCACCTACCCACACCTTTCCATCATCACTTTTCATATTGCCCTGATTTGCTTTGCTATAAGGTGTGCCTCCGGTATAAATGCTCCCCGAGCGCAGGGTCCATCCGGTTTTATCTTTTACTACATGTGGCCCCGCATTGCCTGTATTAAAATACAAGTTACCGTCCGGCCCTGCAGTTGCCGAATGAAGAGAGTGATCATGATCCAGGCCTCCAAAGCCCGTTAACAAAATTTCCTTTTTATCCGGAATATCGTCGCCGTTTTCGTCCGTGTAAACAATGAGGTTGGGTGAACATGAAACGAAGATGCGGTTGCCCAGAACTGCGATCCCCAATGGCGATATAAGATCTTTATCTTCAATAAAAACCTTGGATGCGTCTGCTTTACCATCGTGATCCGTGTCTTCCAGGATCATGACACGATCACCCTGGTTATGATGAAGGAATTTAGACGAGTCATTATTAAAGTTTCGATAGTTCACTGCTTCGGTTATCCATATTCTTCCTTTCGCATCCACATCCATGTTGGTGGGATTAAAAAACATGGGGGATTCTGCCCAGAGTGTTGCTTCCAGATCATCCGGAAGAAAAAGAAGTGGTTTTTTTTCGGCTTGCTTGCATTGAATCAAACTAGCGCCGAAAGCAATAAGAAAAAGTATTTTGCTGAATTTCATTTATTAAACATTTATATCATTGGTAATGAAACTCATCCATCAAAAATTTAAGATTGTGCTTATAGCTTTCAATAATATTTGCTCCCTTCGGACTGGCCCATTCAATCTGCATCCATCCTCCTCCCTGGTAGTCCAATTCCAATAACGTTTCTGCAATCCCTCTCCAATCCAAAGTACCCTGTCCTAACAAGAAGCCATTTTCCTTCATGTGCAATTCACAGATGATGTCCTTTCCCAAAAACTTAATTTCCTTAATCACATCATAACCTGCGTCAGCCGAATTTCTGAAATCATAATATACCTTTATGCTTTTTGACCCAACCTGTTGAATGATATCCACCAGCTCTTCTGCACTGAGGTACGATTCTATACCCAACGTAATGCCCAACCGCTCAGCCTTGGGTGCTACTTTCTTTAATCGAGTAATAACTTCTCTTTTCCCGCTGGCATCATTTCTCAAATCATTTTTATCGAAAAATGCCAGCAGGATCACTTTCACATCCAGTGATTGGGCAACGTCAATACTATCCCATACCCACTCTTCGGTACGCGGGTCAGATTTATAAGGAATATTGTTCAACTCACCAATGGCAAGCCCTCCGATTTTGATTCCCGCTCGCCTGGCTGCTTCCCGATATGTGTTTTGAAGCGCTTTGTCGCGCAGATGAAGATTATTCTCGACAGAACCCATGTTTATCTGTATTCCCTCCAGTCCAATTTGTTTGGCAATTTCAAATGCTCCCGGGTCGCTGTTTTTTCCAATCGACCAATCGCAGGCACCAATCCGGATTTTATTTTTTGCTTCCGCTCCAAATAATTCATTCACCAATCCAGCATTGGCAAAAGCAGCCAGCATGGTTGAGCGTCTTATTAATTCTCTACGTGTAATCATATTGATAAAGCAGCGGTTTGCTAAATAGATATTTACGATGATTCAATCACTTGGGCAAGCGCTACCTTCAGTATTAGAAATTTACACTTACGCATGGCGATCAAGCCACATTTCATCGGTGTCAATGTTCCATGCTCTATCTCACCGGAATCGCAATCAAATAGCCCTTGCCTTTTTTCACTGAAAGTCCATCAGCACGCAACCAGGGATTGTGTCTCTTCAAAAGCTTGTAGTTTATTCCTTGCTGATGAGAGAATGCCACTAAGTCTTTGATCGATTCTTTAACCTCCACAAAACGAAGCACTTCACGCATATAGAGGTGGTCAGGATCCAATTTAAAACCATACTGCTCCGG
>JAYVRH010000473.1:0-1581 GCA_043776495.1 Cyclobacteriaceae bacterium | reverse complement strand
CTTCCACCTCGCGCGACATGAAGCCGGCATCATAGATGTGCCATTTTCTCCTCATCAATTGAATGGTGAAATCACCACCATTTTCGATGGTAATCCGGTAGGTAAAAACATAGTGGTATTGACTGGGGCTGGAGTAGGATGGTTGATACTCCGTATCCACTGTTACCTTTATGCCTTTTGTGACTTCGGTGACCATGCGATCCAAAAATATCAATTTTTTCTATTTAACAACCCTTCAGAGAATATTAGCACCCCATGCCAAGCGACATAAATATTGATTTTTCGTGGAAAAACAGGCTGGAAGATGAATTTGAAAAGCCTTATTTCGAGTCGCTTGTCGATTTCGTAAAGAAGGAATATCAAAACCAGACGGTCTATCCACCCGGAAAACAAATTTTTCATGCCTTTGATGCTTGCGCCTTTGACAATGTAAAAGTGGTAATCATTGGCCAGGACCCTTATCACGGGCCGGGCCAGGCAAACGGACTCTGTTTCTCCGTGAGCGACGGTGTGCGAATGCCTCCTTCCCTGCAAAATATATTCAAGGAAATCAGCAAAGATTTGGGTAAGGTAACCTCGTCATCAGGGAATTTGGAACGGTGGGCAAGGCAAGGCGTGCTGCTGCTCAATGCCACGCTCACCGTACGCGCAGCTTCGCCAGGCTCTCACCAGAACAAAGGTTGGGAAATCTTTACCGATTCGGTGATCAGTAAAATTTCGGCTGAAAAGGAAAACGTGGTGTTTCTGTTGTGGGGTGCTTATGCTCAGAAGAAAGGAGAAGTGATAGATCGAAGCAAGCACTGCGTCTTGATGTCCGCGCATCCTTCTCCCTTCTCCGCCGACCGCGGCTTCTTTGGATGCAAACACTTTAGCAAGAGCAATGAATATCTGAAGAGTAAGGGTTTGAAGGAGATAGATTGGTAGGGGGATGTTGGGCTTTAGCTTTTGGCCTTTGGCTTATTCGCGGCTGTAATCATTGATTGTTGCAAAGTGTTGATTCTTGTTAGTTGCACGCAGTTGATTTTATCCGGATCTACCAACGGCCAAAAGCCAACAGCCAAGAGCCGCCTTTATCGTATCAAATTAAGAAACCGATCCCATCTAATCTTATGCACGAAGTCTCCGTACTTATCGATTGATAACCATATGAAGAAGGCTTTTCCAACAATATGATCTTCTGGCACAAAACCCCAATAGCGCGAGTCGAGCGAATTGTGACGGTTGTCACCCATCATGAAATAATAGTTTTGCTTGAATGTGTATTCCTTGACCTCTTTTCCATCAATAAGAAGGGCGTTTTCGGTGACTTCAACATTCGTGTTGAAATCATAATCCCGGATCGTTTGCCCGTAAAATGAAAGTGTTGAATCATTGATGGAAATCGTCATACCCTTTTTTGGGAGTGTGAGCGGGCCATAATTATCCGCATTCCAGGAGACGTATTTTGATTGAGGAAAGATCCGTCCATCAGGACCATTGTGTGTGCGGTAATCATCTTGAACGGATGTGATGTAAGGAATGGTTTTGAGCTCGGCAGCTTTATCTTTTGTTAGAAACATTTGATAGATCACCTGGTTAGCC
>JAYVRH010000472.1:0-5027 GCA_043776495.1 Cyclobacteriaceae bacterium | reverse complement strand
TAATACCCAACGCTGTAACGATCACTTCATCAAGCGACTTAGAATCAAGGGCCATAACAATGTCAATGGTTGATCGTCCGGACAATGCAACCTCTTGTTGCAGATATCCAATAAAAGAGAAGACCAAAGTTGCATTTGCATCAAGAGCAGAAAATGAATACTTACCTCCTGAATCGCTAATGGTACCGGTGCCTGTTCCTTTCACAACAATGTTGACACCTGGAATAGCGTTTCCTTCGCTATCCCTTACAAAACCGCTAATCGCTTGAGATTGTTGATAGTCAGCTTCATTGAAATTAGTCAGAGAATGTCTGGCTTCGCCAGTGTGCGGCCTGACCAGCAAGCCCACGGAGAGCATAACAATGCATAAGTTGAGTTTTCGCATAGGGTTTGGATTACAGTTTATTTGGTTTATAAAAATTTAATTTTTAGCTGGTTATCTTCATTTTATTATGAATTGAATCGCGCTCCTTTTCCTTGATTATTTATAGGTTGAGTTTAATCTTGCCCAAGAAAATTGTTCTAATTTATTAATCTTTGGATATTATGCAATCGGTTGTTAGAAAATACGACCGATTGTTTAATATCATTTCCTTGATCGGCGAAATATTAATTCGAATGAGGGAAGAATTAAGGATGAAGTCTATGTAGCGGACGAATATGGTAAAATAGTAGATGGAACATTGATCGGTGATAACTTGGGTAATTCGATTTACGCAAAGTCTCAGCGCGGAGTAATCTTTTATGGCTCCGTAAGAGATGTCGAAGGCTTAATCGAAATCAAAGGATTCAACGCATGGACAAAAGGATCAGACCCTTCGCTCATTTTTCAGAGGATGCTTACTACCATCAATGCCCCGATCTGCGTACGGCGGGCAACTGGAGGGGGCTCCAAGGCACTAAGAATTCAAAGAAAACGCTTCCTGGCTATGTGGCGATGTGATTTAGACCCATTCGAACTGAGACATTTGCCTGGCTTCCATCGTTTGCATTTGAAATATTTTGTTAATTTAGCAAGTACATATGTTTGCTAACTCTGAATTTGGCGCACCTAATCACTCTGGCTCTTCGGCTGCCAATAAGGATTCCTTTAATGATGAACTTCTCTGGAACAGTTTTAAGAAAGGGAACGAGTTAGCTTTGTCAATGCTCTATAATAAGTACGTTCATCATCTTTATAATTATGGCATGCATACTTCAAGAGACCATGACCTGGTGCTGGATTGTCTTCAGGAATTGTTTTTGCGGTTATGGCAAAAAAGGGACACGGTCTCAAATGTTAGTGCGGTCAAGTCCTATCTGTTCAAAGCTTTCAGGAGGATATTGATTCATCAGGTTATTGAGCGCCGTAAATCACATCAGCGCAGTTTGGACAATACTTCTTTTGAATTTACCCCATCCATTGAATCCACTCTTATCGAAGACGAGTTGAAGGCGGAGCAAATCATCCGGCTAAGACTCTGCATTCAATCCCTCACACACGGCCAACGCGAAGTGATCTTCCTGAAATTTTTTAATGAATTGACTTACCGTGAAATCGCAGATATCACAGACACACAGTTGGATTCAGTTTACAACTTAGTCTCAAAGACCATTGAAATTCTCCGTAGGAAACTGCAGATTACCCGTCCCCTGATTCCTCTCCAATAGCCTTGATTTTAGCCCCTGAAGCTGCTTAGTAGAAAATAATTGATGTTATTTTCTTAAAAATGGTGAGATTCTGATTCTCACCCTCTCTTTAGGGTTGCAATCCAACAAACGATTGTGAAAACGGTTGAAAAAGTATCAGAATTTCTCGGTTAACGATTTTGCGCTGGACGAATATTTTCAATCCTGGGTTCTGACCCCGGACGAGAATAACGAAGCTTTTTGGCGGACATGGCTTAATGAACATCCTCAAAAAGCGAGTGACGCGGAGGAGGCACGCCAAATTTTACACAATTTTAATCTCACCCGATATGCCCTACCGGCCGAGGATGTTTCAGAACTTTGGACACGCATCCAGCAGGAGAATAACCTTGAACAGAGCAAAGTCAGCAGAAAACCACTAAGGACTTATCGTTGGTATTGGGCTGCTGCCGCAATTATATTAATGGGTGTTTCCGTTGCCCTCTTGCAAAATGACAATGCTCAATACGAATACCAAACCAAATTCGGCGAAACCAAAACGATTCTGCTGCCGGATAGCTCAATTGTAATTCTGAATGCCAACTCCAGGATCGTCTTTAATAAAGAGCTGGACAAGCAGCCAGTTCGCGACATCTGGTTAGAGGGTGAGGCTTTCTTTACCGTTGTCCACAAACAAAATAATCAGCCATTTAAAGTAAGCACACCAGGCGGCGTAGGGGTCGAGGTATTAGGAACGACTTTCAACGTCTACAACCGCTCGGTGGATACCAAAGTCGTACTCAATACCGGTCAGATAAGATTGAGTCTCCCGAATGCCGGCAAGGAAGAAAATAAGATCCTGATGAAGCCTGGAGAATTGGTCGAGTACAACAAAGATCAATATACCAAGCGAGTGGTTGATCCGCGCATCTATGCGGCATGGACTGAGAAGAAGATTATTCTTAATCAAACCACGCTCCAGGAAATGATACAAATGGCTCGTGATAATTACGGCCTTGAGATCGGCGTCGAATCATCAAAAATGCTGCTCCAGTCTGTTTCAGGTTCTATGCCCATCAGTGACAAAGAAAATTTTGTGAGTCAGGTGGCAAAAGTTTTTCATCTCAAGGTTGTGCATAACGACAACAAATATTTATTGAAAGAATAAGAAAACAGTTCATAAACGCTAACAGAACAATTAAACCCAAAACCCTAAATAAATTACCATGCGAAAACACTACTTGCTTCTTGGGCTATTCTGTCTGGTACTCCACCAGGCCTTGCCCCAGTCTGGCGAAATTTATGCCTCCACGCTTAAAGAGCCAGCCCCAGATCCGTTAAGGGTAGAATCTTATCCTCTTAAAAAAGGGTTAAGTCAACTCGAAAAACAATTCGATGTCTCCATCGCTTACAAAGACGAGTGGGTGGAAAATAAAATGGTGAACAAATCAAAACTTGAGTTTAGCACCATTGAAGAAGCATTGGATGAATTATTAAGAGGCTCAGAACTCTCTTATGAAAAAGCTGCTGATGGATTCTATGTGATTTCACTGAAAGTGCTTCACCGAGCCGGAGGTGGCCAAAGTGCATCATTGTTAAAAGTGCCAGACCTAACTCAGGAGGTCTCCGCTCCTACGCGCTATTTTGTATTTGAGAACAATCACTTGTCAATTGCAACTGCCCCGGAGCGCAACATTGCAGCGATCACGGTCAGTGGCAGAGTGACAGATGAAGCCGGAGGTGGCTTTCCCGGAGTAAACGTTCTCGTAAAAGGGACCTCCACAGGAACCTCCACAGATGCTGATGGCAAGTACTCTTTAGCGGTACCAGATGAAAATGCAGTACTCGTTTTTTCTTTCATTGGGTACATCACGGCGGAAGAAGCTGTTGGTTCTAGAACAACCATCGATTTTAGTATGAAGCCGGATGTGAAAGCTTTGGATGAAATTGTCGTAACGGCATTGGGAATTGAGCGATCTTCAAAAAGTCTGGGATACGCTACCTCCAAAGTGAATGCAGAGCAATTTGCCACCAACAGGACTCCTAATATTATGAACTCTTTGCAAGGCAAAATTGCCGGTGTCAACATTTCATCGTTAGGAACAGGTCCCGGTGGAACTTCTAAAATCCGTATCCGTGGCCAATCCTCTATTAATGGTCAAAATAATCCGCTGATCGTACTCAATGGTGTGCCAATAGATAACACCAACTTTGGAACGAATCCGGGAAATTTAGGCAGTGACAACTCTGTAGGCAATAGAGGGGGTGGCGCAACGACAGACGGTGGCGATGGACTTTCCAGCATCAACCCCGACGATGTGGAGAGCATGACGGTGTTGAAAGGTGCCGCTGCTTCTGCACTGTACGGTTCACGCGCAAAAGATGGAGTGATCATGATTACCACCAAGTCAAGAGGAACTAACAAAGGTCTTGGTGTTACCTACAACATGAATTACACGAATGAAACTCCGATGGATTTCACGGACTATCAGTATGAATATGGACAAGGTGAAAATGGCATTGGTCCCGCTTCTCCAGGTGCCCCTGCGAACCCAGTGACGGGTCAATGGTCATTTGGACCAAAGATTAAGCCTGGCATGACTCAGAATTTATACAATAATCAAATAGTCCCATACGTGGCCCAAAGGGGTATCATCAACCAATTCTACAGAAATGGCCAAACGCTCACCAACACGGTTGCGCTGTCTGCCAATGGTGACAAGGGTGGAATGAATCTTTCATTTGCCAACATGAACAGCGATGGGATTACTCCGAATAACTCTTATACGAGAAAAACCATCAACCTTGGTTTTGGTTACGATTTGTCTGAGAAGTTGAGCTTTAAAGGAAATATCAATTATTCGAATGAATACAACCAGAATCCGCCTGTTGTTTCTGAACAAGATAACTCTGCACCTACTGCGCTTTATGCTATGGCAAACACAATGCCGTTGTCAGTCCTTGACGCAAATAAGTACAACGCAGTTGGAGCTGAATACAGTTATTCACGTTTCACTAACCGGACAAATCCTTATTGGGGTATGGCCGAAGTAAAACAGAATGTTCGCAGAGACCGCATCTTCGGAAATATTTCAGTTAAGTACGACATCGCTAAATGGCTCTTTATTCAAGGTCGTGTAGGACAGGACTATTGGTCACGCGATCAGGATTTCACCAACTTTCCAACTGGAAAGAATAATCTTAATCCAGGAAAAATCGATGCGTCCACAGCTGGATATGTAAATGGTGTTTTCACGCAGGAGTCACGCCGTTTCAGAGAGACCAACATCGACTTCCTCATTTCAGCAACCAAAACTTTTGGTGATTTCGGACTTAATGTAACGGCGGGTGGAAATCAAATGTATAGACGGTCTGACTTAAACAGTGTTCAGGTAACTGACTTTGTCGTGAAGGGTCTC
>JAYVRH010000471.1:0-1585 GCA_043776495.1 Cyclobacteriaceae bacterium | reverse complement strand
CTATTTTAATACAAAATTCTTGTTCGTAGCAATAACTGAAATCAAAAAAATGTTCTCATCTGCGTTTTCATAGATTTGAACAAAAATAGGGTTGATTATGCAAATACACGGCACCGTTGAGCTCAAGAAGGGGAGAGAGGCCTCTGTCAGACGTTTCCACCCATGGATTTTCTCAGGTGCCATTCACTCTATTGATGGGAATCCTCAGGATGGCGATTGGGTGGAAGTTAAAGATGCTTCAAAACAGACGCTTGGCTTTGGCCACTATCAAAAGGGGACAATCACTGTACGACTATTCTCTTTCTCTATTGTTTCTCCCAGCGAAAGTATCTACGTCGATACGATAGCGAAAGCCCTTCATCAGAGGATCGTTTCAAAGGTTAAGAGTGATCTTACAAATTGCTACCGCTTGGTTCACGGAGAAGGTGATGGGCTGCCGGGACTGATCATCGACATGTACAATGGCGTTGCCGTAATGCAGGCCCATCATTTGGGCATTTATCGTGACCGCCATTTGATTGCAGCCGCTATCAAGGACGTGCTTTTAGACGATGTCCATTCGATCTATTTCAAGAGCATAAGTACCCCGCAGGGGAAGAACGAAAGTGAGTACCTTCTTGGGATGACTGGAGTACCTCATGTCGTCTTGGAGCATGGCCTTAAGTTTTTCGTAGACTGGGAGGAGGGTCAAAAAACCGGCTTCTTTCTCGACCAGCGCGAGAACCGCGAGCTGGCAGGAATGATGTCAAGGGGTTCGAAAGTGTTAAATACGTTTTGTTATACAGGAGGGTTTTCGGTTTATGCATTGGCTGGCGGAGCTGAATTGGTCCATTCAGTCGACGCCTCTGAAAAAGCAATCGAGCTCACCAGGAAAAACATTGCACTCAATGGCTTTGATTCAGCACAACATCTAAGCTTTGTTGCAGACACTTTTGATTTTCTAAAAGATAAAAAAGATCAATATGATATAATCATTCTTGACCCTCCCGCATTTGCAAAACACAAAGAGGCGCGGCATCAGGCTATGAAGGGTTATCAAAGATTGAAAGCGGAAGCCATGCGGGTTATTAAACCCGGTGGTATTATTTTTACTTTCTCATGCTCGCAAGTAGTAGACCGGCAATTGTTTTATGATACAGTGGTCTCCTCGGCCATTCAATCCGGTCGCGAGGTGCAAGTACTGCATCATCTATCTCAGCCTGCTGATCATCCGGTTTCTATTTATCATCCGGAAGGGGAATATCTAAAGGGACTGGTACTTTACGTAAACTAAGTATGATGTGTTTATTGCGATTGGTGAGTACAAGTAATTATTTTGGTTTGAATGGTTTTACGGGAGCGGGGCGACTCTTTATTTCATAGTAGGAGCTAAGGTTCGCGGCACCCGAGAGGGGGTCCAGAAGAGATCCTCTTGAATCATTTACAAGGGTTA
Source organism: Cyclobacteriaceae bacterium (assembly GCA_043776495.1). Lineage (GTDB taxonomy): Bacteria > Bacteroidota > Bacteroidia > Cytophagales > Cyclobacteriaceae > ELB16-189. Next base: position 153 of record JAYVRH010000471.1, on the reverse strand, counting down.
AATATCGCTATTTCTGATTCGAATTTGAGACTTCAGCTCCCATTGCAACCGTAGTAGAACCTAACGAAATAGCCAGATTTTGGATATCATTAAGAATAAATACCCTCATCATCCGACTATAACATTAGAATTTTCCGCGATGAAATTTTGGCC
>JAYVRH010000470.1:0-1586 GCA_043776495.1 Cyclobacteriaceae bacterium | reverse complement strand
AGGTAACCGATTCCATCCAATCGGCAATAAAAAAAGTGACTAACGGCAGGGAAAATAACTGATCCACTTCGAATTTGGTACACTCCTGGTTTAAAGGCGGCGGCAATATTTCACGCAAAGGCGCAAAGAATGCATTTTACTTTGCGATCCTAGCGACTTTGCGTGACCTGCATTTCATTTCTCCCCCAATGCAAACTGGTGCGATTCATTTTTTATTTCAATGTTCAAAACTGAGGCACTTCCAAATTGTATGAATCAATTAAAGCCCATGCTTTGCGCACATACCTTTTATGAATTTCAATCCGTTTTCAGCCATATCCCACGGTTTTGAGTATTCCCTCCAAACGTTGATGGCGTTGGCGAAATTCGGATCATTGCGGGTGAAAGCTTCAATCGTTAACCAGCCCTTGTATTTTATCGCGGCCAGCGTAGAGAAAGTTTCATCCCATGGAATATGACCATCACCAGGAGTGCCCCGGTCATTTTCGCTGATGTGAACGTGTCTGAGAATCGGACCAATTTTTATAATGGCGTCCTTCAATTTTTTCTCTTCAATGTTTCCATGATGGGTATCGAACATGGCTTTTACATTGGGATGTGAAACCAAGCTTATCAATTTTGACAATTGATCCATCGTGTTGCACAAATAACATTCAAAGCGGTTCAGCGCCTCAGGAGTTAAAGTAAGACCTGCCTGTGCCGCATAGTCACCAGCCGCATTCAAAACTTCTGCACTCCATAAATATTCCTGTTCATCCGGCGGACGACGGTTGGTGAAGGTGGCGAATGCTGAATGAAAGGGGCCACAAAGAATTTTTGACTCCATGATATGAGCACAATCAATTGCTTCTTTTAATCTAATGATGGCTTTGTCCCGGATGGCCTTGGATTCGCCAATCGGATTTTCATCAGGCCCCAGTCCGAGTACGCAGGTAGCTTCTAGTCCAATGCTGCGAAGATGGTTGCCGAATTTCTTATAAACATTCCTATCACGTTCTTCCATGAAACATTCAATGCCGTCATAACCTATCTGTTTCAGTCTGTCAGTGACCTGAAAAAAACTCTCTGGAAGCCCCCCGGACCAAACCAATAAATTGAACCCAATTTTATTCATGCTTGTCTTTTTTTGAATGTTCAGTGTAATGAGCGAATTCAAAATTAAATGACTTGGTATTTCATAATCAAAGTCAGGGTTTTATGGGGTGGGACTTGAGCAATTGGTCCGGAGAATAAAAAGCGCCCTGGTCCTTGATGGCTGCCCGAACCTGCTTTACTTTTTCCGGCAGGATGGCGGAGGCTTCGTTTCCGAAGGAATTCCGTACGTAGGTGAGAACGGAGGCCGCATCTTCGTCCGTCAATAATTTCTCAAAGGGCGTCATTGGTACCTGTCCGGGATACTTTTTGCCCAGCACTTCCATCGGGCCAAGCAGTCCCTTCAACACAACTTTGATCAAACGTTCATCGCTATTGAGTACCCATGGAGTGCCGTTTAGCGGAGGGAATCCGGATGCATCAAGTCCTTTGCCGTCTGTCTGGTGACAGGTCACGCAGTAGCCTTCTTTATTATAGATGGCTTTGCCTTTGAC
>JAYVRH010000469.1:0-1587 GCA_043776495.1 Cyclobacteriaceae bacterium | reverse complement strand
TACTTTTTTAAATATACCGGCAAGGGTGATGTTTACCTGAACGGTGTTCCTCAAAAGTCTTCCAATATAAATCCTCTGGCGCATGGCAGCAGCATCCGATGGGAAGGAGCCGACCCCGTATATTTTGGTGAGACCTTGAGTCAATTCAAAAAATTTGTCGGAGAAGTTCGTGCAACATTCGAAGCAAAAGATATTTCCTATAAGTTTAAGAATGGCCGGCTGGGGCTCCGTCACATCAATATTGCCGAAGAATCAGGCAACCTGATCGCCTTGATGGGCGCCAGCGGGGCTGGTAAGTCAACGCTGCTGCAAGTGCTCAATGGTTCAGAAAAGCCCTCCAGCGGACAGGTGCTCATCAACGGCATTGATATTCATCGCAATCAGAAGAAAGTCGAAGGAGTATTTGGCTTTGTGCCACAAGACGATCTTCTTATTGAAGACCTTACAGTCTATCAAAACCTTTACTTCGCCGCCAAGCTTTGTTTTAACCATTTATCAGAAAAGGAAGTTTCCACACTCGTGCACAAGACACTTGACGATCTTGGGTTATTGGAAACAAAAGACCTAACTGTCGGCTCGCCACTTAGAAAAACCATTAGCGGAGGCCAGCGAAAGCGCCTCAATATTGGATTGGAATTGCTGCGGGAACCCTCTGTACTCTTCGTAGATGAGCCTACCTCAGGACTGTCTTCCCGTGATTCCGAAAACATAATCGATCTTCTCAAAGAACTGGCATTGAAAGGCAAACTGGTATTTGCAGTCATCCATCAGCCAAGTTCAGACATATTCAAAATGTTCGACCGGCTGGTTATTCTTGATACCGGTGGGTTCCAGATTTATTACGGGCATCCGGTGGATGCTGTAATCTATTTTAAACGCAATATCAACCTCGTCAACAGCGACCAGGGAGAATGCTCTGAGTGCGGTAACGTAAACCCTGAACAGATCTTCAATATTATAGAAACGAAGGTGATTGACGAGTTCGGAAATTTTACGAACGAACGAAAGATTGCCCCGGAACTATGGAATCATTTCTACAAAGAGAAGAATAAGATTGTGCCTTTCAAGCCTTCGGCTGAACCACCGCTCTCTTCCCTCCACCTGCCAGGTTGGCTTAAGCAGATGAGGCTGTTTGGCCTGCGTGACTTGTTGTCCAAGCTAAGCAATCGCCAATACCTCGCCATTAATTTACTGGAAGCGCCATTGCTGGCCTTCATACTTGCTTTCATCACCCACTATTACAATGCTGACAATCCATATCAATCGGGTTATGTCTTCATGAAGAATCAGAATCTTCCGGCTTACCTATTCATGAGTGTGATTGTGGCGCTGTTTATGGGACTTACAGTAAGTGCTGAAGAGATTATCCGAGACCAGAAAATTCTCAAACGGGAAGCGTTCCTTCATTTAAGCCGCAGCAGCTACCTCATATCGAAAATGTCAATTTTATTCATGATCTCCGCCATTCAAACTTTTCTCTTTGTCCTGGTAGGGAATTACATGCTTGAGATCAACGGCATGTTTTTCATCCATTGGAGCATCCTTTTCACCGTTTCATGCTTCGCCAATATGCTGGGGCTAAATATT
>JAYVRH010000468.1:0-1589 GCA_043776495.1 Cyclobacteriaceae bacterium | reverse complement strand
CCAAGGCAAAATTGAATAAGGCAGTTATTCAGGCGTTGCGCAGTTCACATGATAGTTGTCTTAACTACGAGCATATCCAGGGAAATGTTGAATTGCGGAAGCAAATTGCCCGGCTTTCGTTCAATTGGGGAGGAACGCTCAGTGAAGATGATATCGTTGTGACGGCGGGATGCATGGAGGCTTTATCTATTTCTCTGAAAGCCATTACAAAACCGGGCGATGCAGTAGCCATTGAGAGCCCTACTTACTTTGGAATCTTTCAGGTGATGGAAAGTCTTGGATTGAATGTCGTTGAAATACCAACAGATCCTGTCACCTCAATTGATCTGGATTGCCTGGAGACTTCCATTAAGAAGTTTAACATCAAGGCCTGTTTGTTTGTGAGCAATTTCACAAATCCTATGGGGAGTTGCATACCGGACGAGAAGAAGAAAAAACTGGTGGAGTTGCTCGCGAAAAGAAATGTGCCACTCATTGAGGATGATATCTATGGTGAGCTCTATTTTGGAAAAACTCGTCCCCGCACCTGCAAGTCATTTGACAAGAAGGGGATGGTGATTCAATGTAGTTCATTTTCGAAGTCACTGGCGCCTGGTTATCGGATTGGCTGGGCAGTGCCCGGAAAATTTAAAGAAAGCGTCATCCGCCTCAAGCGGATGAACAATGTATCGACCAACACCCTTGCGCAATCTGCCATCGCCAACTTCCTCGCCAATGGCCGCTATGCGTTGCACCTCCGGCATTTGCGAAGGGCACTTCATACCCAAAGCCTGCGCTATATTCAGGCCGTGACTGCTTATTTTCCCGAAGGCACCCGAATTACACGTCCGGAAGGAGGATTTGCCCTTTGGCTTGAATTGGATAAAAGAATTGATACCTACAAACTGCACAAGAGAGCGCTGAAGCATGGCATCGGAATCGCACCGGGGCAGATTTTCTCGTCCCAGGGTCGTTTCGAAAACTGCTTTCGCATCAGTTTTGGGTTGCCCTGGTCAGAGCGGGTTGAACAAGGAATTAAGGTATTGGGAGACCTCGTGAAGAAATATTGACCCGAACCAGAAACCCGAAACCCGAAACCTGAAACTAGAGACTAGAAACTTGGTGCAAACTGATTTGAATTCTTTAATTTAGATTTTCTTCTTGAAACTAAATAAATAAAAACTGATATGGCCTTTACACTTCCCGCCCTTCCCTATGCAGCCAATGCACTGGAGCCTCACATTGACGCCCGTACGATGGAAATTCATCATGGCAAACACCATAACGCTTACATCACCAACCTGAACAATGCACTCACTGGCAAGCCGGAGGAGAGCATGAGCATCGAAGATATTTGCAAAACGATTTCGAAGTTTCCTGCCCCAGTCCGCAACAACGGCGGTGGGCATTTCAACCACAGCATGTTTTGGACGGTCATGGGTCCCAATGCGGGCGGCGCTCCTAGCGGTGCCCTCGCTGATGCGATCAATGCTGCTTTTGGAAATTTTGATGAGTTCAAAACTAAGTTCAACGCTGCTGCCACCGGTCGCTTTGGCTCGGGCTGGGCATGGCTGATCAAAGATGCATCCGGTAAATTGGCAATTTGCTCA
>JAYVRH010000467.1:0-5047 GCA_043776495.1 Cyclobacteriaceae bacterium | reverse complement strand
ATCACTTTAACAATTGCCTTCGGATCACTGAAAGCCCAATCCTGGGACGAGTGGTTCCATCAAAAGAAGACACAGAAGAAATACCTCATCCAGCAGATCGAAGCGCTAAGGGTCTATCTCGATTACCTGAAGAAGGGATACAACATCACACAAAAGGGACTCAACACGATTGAAAACATCAAGAACGGTAATTTCAATTTGCACCGGGATTTTTTCGGGTCACTCAAGAAGGTAAATCCTGTAATCAGCAATTCAGTAAAGGTTGCAGACATAATCGCCTTTCAGGTTTACATCATCCGCGATATGAAGAAAGTTTACAACTTCTGTCAAACAAGTAAACATTTCACACCGGAAGAAATTCGATACATCGGCAAGGTTCACACGAACATGCTCTTCCTCTGCGATGCCAATATCAGCGAGCTACTTACGATCATCAATCCTGACAAAACCGAAATGACAGATGACGAACGAATGATGAGGATAGACAAGATCTACGATGATATGCTGGATAAACATGCTTTTGTTCAATCCTTCGGCAATGATGCCCAAGTACTTTCCCTGGAGCGGACAAAAGAGGAACAGGAAATTGATCTGCTAAAGCGAAACAGTGACATCCTTTAAATGCTAAGACCATGAAAAAACTAATTATTGCCCTGACTCTTGTGATTATCCCGATGCTAAAACCAGTATTCGGTCAGGCCACCGAAACGCAGCAACTCATTCTGAATTGGGAGAAACTCCAAGAACTGGAGAAAATCCTTGACAATATGTATGTCGGATACAAAATCCTGGACAAAGGTTATTCCACGATCAAAAATATTTCTGAGGGGAACTACACACTCCATCAGCTATTTCTCGACGGCTTGATGGCTGTCAACCCCACAGTCCGGAACTACAAGCGGATTCCATATATCATCGACTATCAAAAACTCTTACTCGCTGAATACAAGAATGCATACAACCGATTTAAGGATGATCCACATTTCACTCCTCAAGAGATTGAGTATCTGGCCAACGTGTACAACTATTTATTTCAGGCAAGCCTGAGAAATATCGACGATCTGGTGATGATCATTACCGCTACTAAACTGAGGATGAGTGATGACGAACGCATGAAAGCCATCGACCGGATTTTCTACGACATGGAGGGCAAGCTTGTATTTCTGAGAACCTTTAACAACAGCACTCAATTGCTTGCAATCCAAAGAGCAAGAGCGGCCAATGATATGCGTGCGATCAATCATTTGTATGGACTTGACTAACCATTCGATTTATGAAACGAAAATATTTTAAAACACTCACAATATTTCTCTCTGCGATCTTTTTGCCTGGCGTTTTATCTGCTCAGAGTTTCGCAGGAGAGATCCACAGCCTGCAAAGTGTATTGGACCAGCTATACTATGAAATGCTGCCTTTGTGCAGTCAACTCATCGGTGTTGGCCGAGGGCTGGCCGCCTTTGCAGCGCTGTGGTATATTTCTTCACGGGTATGGCGACATCTCGCCAATGCAGAGCCAATTGACTTTTATCCTTTGCTCCGGCCTTTCGCCCTTGGGCTTTGTGTGATGATGTTCCCGTACGTATTGGCCGTCATCAATGGTGTACTCCAACCAACCGTGACGGGAACGGCGGCGATGGTCACCGGATCGAATAATGCCATCGCCTACCTGATGACGCTAAAAGAAGAGGCCATAAAAAAGACACCTTCATGGCAGATGTATGTAGGCGCTGAAGGAAGTGGAGACCGCGACAAATGGTATCGCTACACACACCCGGACGGGACCGGCGAAGGAACACTGGATGGACTTGGTAATGACATCAAATTTGCGATGGCCAAAGCATCGTACAATTTCCGAAATACGGTAAAGCAATGGATGTCAGAGATACTCCAAATACTTTATGAAGCCGCAGCCCTTTGCCTCAACACCATTAGAACTTTCTACCTGATCGTTCTGGCAATACTTGGCCCATTGATTTTTGGACTTTCTGTCTTTGACGGACTTCAACATACCCTGACCGTTTGGATAGCCCGATATATCAACGTCTTTCTCTGGCTGCCCGTAGCTAACATCTTTGGGGCCATCATATCGAAGGTACAAGAGAACATGCTGAGAATGGATATTCAGCAGGTCATTAAATACGGTGATACTTTCTTCAGTGCCACTGACACCGCATACCTCATTTTTCTTGTGATGGGTATTGTAGGCTACTTCACTGTGCCCAGTGTAGCCAATTACATTGTTCATGCGGGAGGTGGAAATGTCCTTTTATATAAGGCCTCTAATGTTTTCACCGGCGGTTCCCGCGCAGCAGTGAGTACAGTTGTAGCCGGTGCCGGATCAGTATTCAGCTCATCGACCCAGTCGTCAACGGTAAATGAGTCAGGCTATAAGACTTCAGGCGGATCACCTGAAAGCAAAAGTTCCGGAAGCTACATGGAGGACAAACTATCAGGCAAATGAACGACCGCTCTATGTTTCAGCAATTGAAAAATATCGACACGGCTTTTAAACACATCAAGCTGTTCTCATTCGTGTTGATAGCGGCCTGCGCCACGATTTGCGGGTACACTATATATAAGAGTTTCCAAATGGTGACCCATATCCAGGAGCGCATTTACATTCTGGCTAATGGAAAGGCATTAGAAGCTTGGTCAGAGGAACGCAAGGATAATATCCCTGTGGAAGCACGGGACCATGTGAAAATGTTCCATTACTATTTTTTCACACTACACCCAGACGACAGGGTAATCGAAGTAAACGTCACCAAGGCACTTTACCTCGCAGATGGTTCCGCTAAACGGCAGTATGATAACCTGAAGGAGAACAGGTATTACTCCAATATCATTTCGGGGAACATCAGTCAGGAAATTGTGAACGACAGCATCAGGATTGATATAAATCAATATCCATTCTATTTCCGATGTTACTCAAGGCAACGATTGATTCGAACAACTTCAATTGTTACACGAAGCCTCGTTACGGAAGGCTACCTGAGAAATGTTTCCCGCTCTGACAACAACCCGCACGGATTCCTGATTGAACGGTGGGGTACACTTGAAAACAAAGACATCAAAACTGAAAACCGATAACAATGAAAGAAGAAAAGCCATACGACAAGGATGCAAGTGAAAACAACTCTGGGAGACTCCATGAAGTGAAACGAACACTGGCGGATTACTTAAACGAACGAGTAAATAGACTTTCCACATCACACAGGAAGATTACGCTAATAATTTTCGGATTGCTGATGGGCGCGATCTGCCTGGCGCAGGTAATTCAATCACTCAAGGCTGAAAGATCAAACAACACGATTTCAATCGACAAGATTATCATGCCCAGGGACATTCACAAAGAGTCTGGAGAAATTCTTCATCGGATGGAAACAGAGAATCTTCACAGAGTCTTGCGATTAAAACACCTGCTCGACAGCCTAAGTAACTCCAAGGAAGGCTCCAATGTATTTGACAGTTTGATCCACATGCGGCCGGGCTTGATGGACAGCGTCAATCTATTTATACAGAACAATCAGTCACACTAAAAAACAAAACAAATGAAACCGCATTCACAGAAATTCTTGCAGAAGAGAAGGTTTGCAATGGTATTGCCAGTATTGGTCCTGCCATTTCTTACGACAATTTTTTGGACACTTGGTGGTGGACAGGGATCACCGGCCGAGGCTATGTCAAGTGAAAAGGCCGGGCTGAATCTTCAGCTACCAGATGCTCACTTCAACAATGAAGCCTTGAACAAACTGGCACTTTACGAAAAGGCAAAGCGCGATTCTCTCAAATTCAAAGAGGAAAGAGACAACGATCCATATTTCAACCTGGCCACTCTCGAGGATCAATCCACTCAGGCGATTCAACAAGAGCCTGTGAAGAAAAACAATGGCAGTTCCTTGAAAACAATTTCAGGAAAACAAAAACGGGCTATTGATCCAAATGAAGCCAGGGTCAATCAAAAGCTGGAACAATTATACCGTGAGTTAAACAAGGCGGAGGAACCGATAGTTGAAACGAAGCTCGAGGAGAATGCTAATCAAGGAAATTCTGATCCTCAGTTTACTTCCGACGTGAAGCAATTAGAAGGCATGATGGAAATGATGAAGCCGGGCAACGAAGCAGACCCGGAGATGCAAAAGATTAATGGTATGCTCGACAAGATCCTCGACATCCAGCATCCCGACAGAGTACGCGAGAAGATCAGAGAGCAAAGCAAGCTGAAGAATGGCCAGGTGTTTCCGGTTGAACATTTCCAACCAGAAGACAATGTGTCCCTACTTACTTCTTCTAAAGTCAGTCAGAAAATCATCCCGGATAGTTCAGCCCTTCTAAGCAGAGCCTTTTCAGTTCAATCGCGTCAGAATTCATTTTATGGGTTGGAGGATGAAATGCAGAATGAGAATGAAACAGGCAACGCCATTGAGGCTGTGATCCATGACACCCAGGAGCTTGTTGTCGGGTCAACAGTGAAAATGAGGCTATTGAATGATGTCTATATCAATGGCAGACTCATTTCGAAAGATCAGTTCGTCTACGGTACGGCTGCAATTAGCGGAGAGAGGATGACCATTGCCATTAACTCCATACGCGATGACAACTCATTGTTTCCGGTATCCCTTTCTGCTTATGATCTGGACGGAGTGGAGGGACTATACATTCCCGGAGCGATCACACGTGATGCAGCCAAACAGTCGTCAGATCAGGCCATGCAGTCCTTGCAATTCATGACAATGGATCAATCGTTAAGCGCACAGGCTGCCAGTGCAGGTATGCAAGCAGCAAAGGGGCTGTTCAGCAAGAAGGTCAAGCTGATTAAAGTAACGGTGAAAGCAGGTTATAAAATATTGCTTATGGACAAAAAGTAAAATCAAACAATTGTCTCACGTCGGCAAAAATCAAAGTAACAAAACTATAAAAAAACTAAAGCCATGATGTACTTCATAAACAACTTGTATATAAGAATCATCCTTTGGGGATTCTTTTCCTGGTTCGCTACAAGAGCCAATGGTCAATCCAGAATTGAATCAGACACGCTCCAAATTGC
>JAYVRH010000466.1:0-1590 GCA_043776495.1 Cyclobacteriaceae bacterium | reverse complement strand
ATTTCAGCATATAATTTTTCTCTCAATGCTTTTGTGTGGGCGGTCATGGTATCGAGGTACTTATTCTCCGCATTGAGGTAGTTGATCACGGCAGTGTCTTCGCGCTCTTTCATCCAGTAATACTGATCGATTCTTTTGTGGCCGTGCTTGGCCACAATTTCAAAAGGCTTCTTTTTTGCAATGGGTGCCTTTACTTCGGGGTATTGGCCAGATTCTTTTTCAGGAGAACAGGTTGACAGCAGCGTGAGTGCCACCAGGAAGAGGCAAAATTTGGTGATGGCTCGAATCATATGAAGCGTAATTATTCAGCAAGATGCAAAAATACTGACCTGTTACAATCTGCTTCGAAGATGGTGTTCGAGGCCATGACATCGATTCAGCAGCGATCTAAAGCTGTTTCCAATGAGTTCCTTGTTGGGCGAAAGGTTGTGATCGAAGGTTGAGAAAGAAGGCCTCAAGTCTCTTTTCTTGAACTGACATTTTTCAGCATGCGTTTTCCATTTACATTACTGGCTCACGTTTCTTTTCATTGGCTGAATCTTCCAATACGTCAGCGACCGCCACAGCCATTCACACGGACCGAACAAAAATCGCTTGAGCCAGGGTGCACTATAGCTTAACTGCAAAATCCAGATCTCGAAAACGACAAAATAGATTTTGTAAAACTCTACCTCGGCGAAATAGTTGAGCCCATATCCAAAGAAGATGAAGGTGCAGATCAACGTGTGAACAATGTAGTTGGTGAATGCCATCTGACCGACGGCGCGGAGCCGATTGAGCAAGCCCGAAAACCTCCCGGCCTGAATGCCGAGCAAGATAAGCGATGCGTGCGCTATCATCAGCAAGATTCTTTGCACTGGATAGATCAATCCCATCCAGTTAATGGCATGCTGTTCCATATGATCCAGACCTGCCTCCATAGTGGGGAAGTTTATGTAGTTGTAGTAGAAATTCCAGATCACCAGTGGATATCCCAATCCATAACCTATCACAATGGTTCGGATATAATCTTTTCGAGACCACTCCAGCGTAAGAAAGCCCCACTTGTACAATGCCATGCCCAGCAACATCAGACCAGAAAAAACGCTAACACTGGAAGAAGCCAGAATTCATAGCAAATCGCTTATCCATAAGTGGGCAAGAGAAAAGTAATAGTCAAACGATCAGTTGCTGATAGCATCGCAGAAATAGCATGGTTTGTTGAATCAAAAGGCATGATTGAAACGGCTGAAAGATTCTCTGATTCGGCTTATGATTTCTTTGAAGATTTGGCCTACAAACGCAAGTCTTATAAGCTTTGCAAAGAAAGTATGAGGGCGTCTTTCGAATTCAAATGTGTTCCTACAAGAAAAAATATACGGTCGTTTTTATCGAAAGTGAGTCAGAACTAATCATTTGTGAATTCATTTTGTCAAAATTGATTTGGTGGTGATGTTCAACTTTCTCAAACTTTTGGGTGACGGCTCCTTCGAATTCACCTTTTTTCGCTGTTTTTTCCTTAGTTTTGAATACTTTTTAAACTAATGGCTGAAAACACCTACAAGTCCAACACCTTTAAGAAACCCGAGAAAGAAAAAAAGAGCAAAGGAG
>JAYVRH010000465.1:0-1590 GCA_043776495.1 Cyclobacteriaceae bacterium | reverse complement strand
TTGTAGATCGCGGTATTTTGATGAGACATCAAAAACCGCGAAGACATTCCCCCGGTAAGTTGTTCAAACCATTATTGTAGTTGCACCCTTTGCCTACTGCCCTTGCCTACTGCCTACTCTCCCCCGGCCCTCGCAACACGCAACCAAACAATCTCCTTACCTTCGCCCCATGCCCCGCGACCCCCACAGCACCATCCACATCAGCCAGGCGATCCAGGAGCTGCTCAAATCCCATCACCTCAAGCCAAAATTTGACGAAGCCAACGTGGTGGCGTCCTGGGAGCGGATTGTGGGCAAAGCAATCGCGAAAAGGACGAAGCGGGTATTTGTAAGAAATAAGGTGCTGTTTGTGGAACTGCAGTCCCCCTCCATGAAGCATGATCTTGGCTACCACAAATCTCAGATGCTCGAATTATTCAAGAAAGAGTTTGGGGACGACGTGGTGACGGAGATCGTTTTTATGTAGAAGTCACTTGTGGTATGACGTTTCCACCGCAACTTTTTAGATCGATTCTCCAAGGTGCGGAGCCTACCAGAAATCAGATATCAGAAACCTTATAAATTGGCTCTGAAACGGGCTTTTCATTATTCTAAACCATCAATTTTAATTGCCGCGTAAATTCACTGTCCGGCTTGCCTATCACAAAAAAGCCATTAATTTTGCACTCCTGTTTTTGGAAATGGGTGTGGTTGTGTGCAGTTGATGTTTCCTGACAGGTCGTTCTTAATTAAAATGGCAATACAGTTTCACACTGGGCTTGTTGGCTGAAAGTCTCTCCCGAAAATGATCGGATCCGGATAGGTATTGGGACGATCGTGTGAAGAAATAGGGGGGATACTCAAGCGGCCAACGAGGACAGACTGTAAATCTGTTGACTTATGTCTTCACAGGTTCGAATCCTGTTCCCCCCACTTCGTCCGCTGTAGCTGTCTCAGCGAAGGCGGACTTTGGAGGTTTAAGGTTCGAAGTTCAAACGTTTCAGATTGTACACGAAACCTGAGACCTTGAACCTGAAACCTTGAACTAAAGAAGCGGGAGTAGCTCAGTTGGTAGAGCGATAGCCTTCCAAGCTATAGGTCGCGAGTTCGAACCTCGTTTCCCGCTCGGAGTTGAGAAAGATGAGTGAAAGCAAGGTCGCGCCTGCCAGCCAAAGCGTCTCGCGGTGGCTGGAGTTCGAACCTCGTTTCCTGCTCAGACTTTGCTGTTGGCCTCTGGCCATTGGCTGGTGGACATGGTGAGTTGATGATAACACTAGCTAATTGCCAACGGCCAAAAGCCAAAAGCATTTTAGCCGTTGTAGCTCAGTGGTAGAGCACTTCCTTGGTAAGGAAGAGGTCGTGAGTTCAATCCTCATCAACGGCTCTTACCCGCCGAAGCTGTCTCAGCGAAGGAGGGTCGAATTGAATTTGGAAGTAAAATTTTAATAGAAATCTCTCGATTACCGATGGCTAGCGACCATCACGAAAGTATCGAAGATCTCAATGCCACTTGGCAACAACGAATAACCCTTATTCGAAGGCTTAACATGTTTGGGGTGTATGCTTCTTAGACGGAGAAGCTTAGGATTGTAACTTATTTAATCAATTATA
>JAYVRH010000464.1:0-1592 GCA_043776495.1 Cyclobacteriaceae bacterium | reverse complement strand
TGCAGCTTGAACCCTATGTACCATCAACCAGTTATGTTGGCCGAGTGCCTTGAGGGGTTGCAAGTGAATCCTGAAGGCATCTATGTCGATGTCACCTTTGGAGGAGGAGGGCACAGCTTAAAGATCCTTGAGCAACTGAAAGGAGGCAGACTAATCGCTTTCGATCAGGACGAGGATGCAAAAAAGCAGGCTGAAAATATTCAGAGCCGTTCTTTCACATTTTGCCAGGCAAACTTCAAATACATGAAACAATATTTGAAGTTAAACGGAATCGAAAAGGTGAATGGCATTCTGGCAGATTTGGGCATTTCATCGCATCAGATAGATTCGCCTGAACGCGGATTCTCTACCAGGTTCAATGGACCGCTGGATATGAGAATGGATAAGAAGTCGCAGCTCACTGCCGCAAAGCTTTTGAATGAGTACACGGTAGAGAAGTTGCACAAGATTCTGGGGATGTATGGTGAAGTGCGAAATGCAAAAACAGTGGCCATAGCGATTGAACAAAAAAGGGTGGAAGGAAAATTTGAAAGCAACTCTGATCTGATTGACATGTTAAAACCACTATCGCCCAGAGGAAAGGAGTTTAAGTATTATGCACAGGTATTTCAGGCTTTGCGCATTGAGGTGAATCAGGAGTTGGAAGCACTGGAGAGTTTTTTGAAACAATGTGCAGATGTGATGCAAACAGGAGGAAGGCTTGTCGTCATGAGCTATCACTCCCTTGAAGACAGGATGGTAAAGAATTATATCAATACCGGAAAAGTGTTTGGAGAACTGGAAAAAGACTTTTATGGAAATCCAATCCGGCCCTTTCAGGCGATCACGCGAAAGCCGATGGTGGCTACGGAAAAGGAAGTAGAGACGAATAACAGGGCGCGGAGCGCAAAATTGAGAATAGCGGAGAGAATTTAGTTGTGAGTTGGTGGTTGGTCGTTAATCGATCATCCAACAACGACCAACGATCAATGAAGAACAATAAATTATGAGTGAGAACAAATTCAGAATAGGACCGGACCGGAGCAACGAGACGCGCGTCAAGCCTTCAGGCAATGGCACGGGCCTCTTTTCTGGTATTGAAAGACGGCTGAAGCTGGAGACCTATTTTGAAGAGGGCTTCCCGGTGCAGTACCTGCCTAAGATCATGTTTGTCATGATGGTGGGATTGCTTTACATCAGCAACACGCACCATGCTGAGAAGACGGTGCGTCGGATCGACCACGTGCAATCAGAGGTAGAAGACTTGAGGGCTGACTACACAACATTAAAGTCTGATCTCATGTTTGCCAGCAAGCAAAGTGAAGTGGCAAGAAAAGTGAAAGTGATCGGTTTGAAAGAAAGTTTGAATCCACCCACCAAAGTAGTTGTAGCCCCAAGTGAATATTAAGAAGTCCATATTAATAAGAGTACGCGTAGCCTTTCTGGCTGTCGTGATATTTGCTATCTGCGTTGCAGCGAAGGTAGGCCATATCCAGTTTGTGGAAGGTGAGAAGTGGATCAGAATGGGCAATGAAATTTCTTTTGACTACAAAAAAATAAAAGCCACGCGAGGAAACATTTACTCCGACAATGGGAGTCTGCTTGCTACCTCC
>JAYVRH010000463.1:0-5065 GCA_043776495.1 Cyclobacteriaceae bacterium | reverse complement strand
TTTCCACTTCCACTTTCACCGGTTATTAGAACGGACATTTCTGTGGGTGCTACCTGCATGGCCACCCTCACTGCATTATTAAGCATTGGAGCATTGCCAATGATCCCAAACCGTTGTTTTACAGTTTGAATTTCGCTCTCAGTAATCGCCATTTTCTATTTTTCCTTATACAATCCTACCCTTCAATGTTGCCTTTGAGCATTTTTCCACCATCACATGGACGTATTGCCCTATATTTTTATGCTCCTTGGCGAATACGATGACTTTATTAGCTGAATTTCGACCCTGCAGAAATTCATCAGACCGTTTTGAATGGCCTTCAATTAGCACTTTAAATGTTTTGCCAATATCGAGCTGATAGCGCTCCAGCGAATGCTTGTTTTGCTTTTGAATGATCTCTTCCAGTCTTCGCTTTTTCACCTCCTCTGCCACGTCATCCTGATATCTTTTTTCTGCCATAGTACCAGGCCTTTCGGAATAAATAAACATATAGGCGAAATCATACTTTACGGCATCCATGAGTGAGAGGGTTTCTTGATGGTCTTCTTCAAGTTCCCCGCAAAACCCCGAAATCATGTCAGAGGCGATACCACAATCTGGACCAAGGATTTCATGAATGCGATTTATTTTTCCCAGGTACCACTCACGGGTGTAGCCTCGGTTCATACGGTCCAAAATTCTGGAACTGCCGCTTTGCACTGGCAGGTGAACATATTTGCAGATGTTCTCGTACTGGGCCATGGTGTGCAGCACTTCATCAGTAATGTCTTTAGGATGTGAAGTCGAGAATCTTATACGCAAATCGGGATGGACCAACGCTACTCTTTCCAAAAGCCCGGCGAAGTTGATCACGTCATTCAAATCTTTCTTCTCCAACCGCGCTTTGTTGTTTTCTTCCTTGCTCCATTTATACGAGTCAACATTTTGACCCAACAGAGTCACTTCACGATACCCTTTTTCGAAGAGGTCCTTCGCTTCAGCCACAATGGATTCAGGGTCCCTGCTGCGTTCACGTCCACGGGTGAAAGGCACTACGCAAAAAGAACACATATTGTCACAACCTCTCATAATTGAAATAAAAGCAGTAACACCATTCGAGTTCAGACGCACTGGGCTAATGTCTGCATAAGTCTCTTCCCTGGATAGAAGGGTATTAACAGCCTTTTCTCCATCGTCCACTTGCGCAATGAGTTGGGGCAAATCACGATAGGCATCGGGGCCTGCGACCAAGTCCACAAGTCTTTCTTCTTCAAGAAACTTTGCCTTTAAACGTTCCGCCATACAGCCCAAAACGCCAACGAGCAACTCCGGCTTATGTTTCTTTAGCCCGTTGATGTGGTTGAGTCTGTTGCGAACTGTTTGTTCTGCTTTTTCCCGAATGGAGCAAGTGTTGAGTAAAATGACATCAGCCTCCTTAATTTCAGAAGTGGTATCAAATCCTTCCTTATTGAGAATCGATGCGACGATCTCACTGTCAGAAAAATTCATCTGGCAGCCATAGCTTTCTATGTATAATTTTCGGGGTTTACCGGAATTGGTCTGTGCAGAAATTTTCCCTGCCTGGTCCTCAAGCTCAGCGCTCAATACACTCAAATCCTCTATCAAATCCTTCATTTTCAATATTTGAGACCACAAATTTAAAGAATTTTCACCCATTCGTGACATCTTGTCAGTCAGGAATTTGATGATTCAGTAGTAGTTTTGAAAATGGCAATCATTAAATCTTTGAGGGGGCAGACTCCGCAGTTTGGCAAAGACTGCTTTCTTGCTGACAATGCGGTGGTGGTAGGAGAAGTGAAAATGGGTGATAATTGTACCATTTGGTTTAATGCGGTAGTTAGGGGAGATGTACACTCGATCACATTAGGAGATAACACCAATGTTCAGGATGGAGCCATCATTCATTGTACTTATCAAAAAGCAAAAACTGTAATTGGAAGCAATGTTTCAATTGCCCACAAGGCAATTGTTCACGGTTGCACGGTGGAAGACAACGTTCTGATAGGCATGGGAGCAATTGTGATGGACGACGCGCTAATTGGTGCGGGATCGGTGATTGCTGCCGGGGCAGTCGTTTTGCGAGGAACGGTGGTGGAGCCGGGAAGCGTTTATGCAGGGATTCCGGCCAAAAGGATCAAAGACGTTGGCCCAGAAATGAAAGAGGTGATTGCAAGGACGGCAATGAATTATCCTATGTATGCAAAATGGTACAAGTAGAGTAATACATTATTCCAGTTATATTTGCGGCCCTAATTAATTCAAAAATGAAAAATATATCCCTTGCACTTAATGTAGTCCTGCTATTGGCAGTTGCTTTCCTGTATTATCTTCATTTTTCCATTCCCAAAAGTCAAAAGGTCGGTGGTTCTTTCAATTCAAAAGATCTAAAAGTAACGTACCTCAATTCGGATACCGTGCTGAAGTACTACGATTATTTCAAAGTAAATAGAGACAGGCTTGAGTCAAAGGGCAAACGACTTGACCAGGAATTGAAAAGCCGTGCTCAGGGTCTTCAGAATGAGATTGAGTCTTATCAGCGCAATGCCAACAATCTTACAATGGGTCAGGCGCGCACAGTGGAAGAGGATTTAGGCAAGAAGAGACAGAATCTTCAGATGTACCAGGAAAGCCTTTCTCAGGAAATGATTTCCGATCAGGACAGAATGACGAAAGACCTTTATGAGCGGGTAACTTCCTACCTGAAAAAATATGGACAGGAGCGAGGCCTTCAAGTTGTGCTGAAGTTTGATGCATCCAGTGATTTGCTATTTGCCCATGATAGCCTGGACATAAGCAAAGATGTGATCAAGGGTTTAAATGAAGTTTACAAGAACGAGCAAGCGCTGGTGCCTGCGAAGAAAGATTCAGCATCAATCAAAAAGAAGTAAGGGCTGGTTTTTCCTTACAATCATATAAAGCCGGTCAGATGCCGGCTTTTTGATTGTGCGTCAGGCATGTTTAATCGCTATAGGGTGCAAGTCCCGAACACGCTGGTAGGAGAAGTGTTAGCCAACAGCAAGGGTGTCCATCGGAGATGGAATCTGAAGGAAGCTCAAGGCAAACTTTCGGGCTTACGAACAGAAACTGCATAAGAGGCAGGCATAACAGGATGAGATTGCAATAGAAATCAAAATCCAACCCTACCCGGATGTTATGAATGTAAATGCAGAAGCCACATGAGAGGAAAGCGATATAAACTTACCCTGAGAGATCTTGTACTTACGAGATATTTACAAGAAGTCAGCAGAGGTCATAGTAAGCTGGGATACGAGCCGTAAGCGCTACGGAGGCCTCACGAACAGACGAAGGACTGAATGTTAGAATTGGGAAAGAACATTAAAGAACTTATCAAAGCGAAAAAAAAACAGAAAGCCGAAACACGTTAGAGAACTGCTTACATGAGAATAAGCCGGAAGCTGAAAGTAAAATGTAAGAGGAGCTTAGCAGCGATAAGAAGAAGAGATGGACAACCCCCAAAACGCAAATTGGTTAAAGTAAATGCTGGAAAAGATTCTGAACAGCCGAAACATTGAACGGTCTTTGAAAGCGGTAGAACGCAACAAAGGCTCAGGCGGCATAGACGATATGCAGAGCGATGAACTTCGCCCTTTCGTCAATGCCCACCGCAGGGAATTGGTAGCCAGATTATTGGAAGGCAAATACGAGCCAAGCCCGGTTCGTAAAGTAGAAATACCCAAGGACAGGGGAGGAGTAAGAATGCTGGGCATCCCCACCGTTGTTGACAGGATGATCCAGCAAGCCATATATCTGGCGCTAAGCCCGATGTACGAAGAAGAATTCGATAGGCACAGTTACGGATTCAGGCCGGGTAAGAATGCCCATCAGGCAGTACAGACTGCCCAGCGTTATTTGAACGAGGGCTACAGTTGGATAATCGAACTGGACTTAGAGAAGTTCTTCGACAAAGTGGATCATCAGAAATTGATGCATTTACTGAGCCAGAAGGTAAAGGACAAGCGCACCTTGTTGTTGATCAACGCTTATTTAAAAAGCGGGATAATGGAAGGGGGTCTGGTGAGCCAACGAATAGAAGGCACCCCGCAAGGCAGTCCGCTTTCACCGCTTCTATCCAACATCATGCTAGATGAGTTAGATAAAGAACTGAATGAACGCGGTCACAAATTTGTGCGCTATGCCGATGATTGTAGCATCTATGTAAGGAGTGAGAAATCTGCGCAACGCTCAATGGAGAGTATTATTAAGTACATAGAAGGCGATCTGTTACTAAAAGTAAACCGGGAGAAGACCAGAATCAGTCGACCCCAGCAGAGTCAGTTATTAGGTTTTTCCTTTTACAAGACAAAAGGGAGATACGAAATACGGATAAGCGAGAAATCACTTAGCCGTATAAAAGCGAAGTGCAAAGCCAAAACAAAATCGAGCGACCCAGCGAGCGAAAAATCCAAGCTTTTAAAACTGGATGAGATAATACGCGGCTGGGTAAATTACTTTAAGATAGCCAAAGCTAAGAGTAACATGCAAAAGCTTGACGAGATGGTGCGTACTCGCCTTCGGATAATAACATGGCGAAGATGGAAACGAATAAGAACAAAGGTTGTTAACCTGGTGAGCTTAGGTATTGAACAAGCAAAGGCCTACATGTGGGGCAATACCAGCAAGAAAGCTTGCCGGGTATCCCACAGTCCAATACTGTTACAAACGCTGAACATTAAATATTGGTGTAAGGCAGGCTATGTTGGCTTTTACAACTATTACTCTACTTGGCAAAATGAAACGTGTTTAGCATTATTCTAACAAACCGCCGTATACCAGACCGGTACGTACGGTGGTGTGAGAGGACGGGTAGGGAAATAAATCCCTACCTTCCTACTCGATTGCCCGGCGGGCATGCCCTTATGTGGGGTCACGTATCGATCAAAAATACTCATCGTGGAAGAATCATGACTCCAGTTCAAAGAATTGATTTTCAATAGGACGGTGACGCTGAGATGCGTGGGCTGAGAAGAGCGAGTGAAACTGTGGGGAGCGCTGGTTGACATTTACAGTGTCAACCGAATTGCCAATCGTGTCGGCCAAAAACTAA
>JAYVRH010000462.1:0-1600 GCA_043776495.1 Cyclobacteriaceae bacterium | reverse complement strand
TTTTCCTTCAGGGAATCAAGCTTGCCTTTGAGGGCAGCTGATTTTATGGCAACGGAATCCTTGGGCAGTCCTTGTTTTTGGAGGGGCAGGTCACCTGCAGGAGCCTTTGCCTGTTTTTCCACCTGGCCATGGGATGCCAGGGTCGTTAAAAAAAATATACAAATGACAAGTAGCCGCACGATTATGCTGTCGAAGGGTGCATTCAAAAATTTATCTTTTAGCGAAAAATTCACGATTTTGTGCGAATTTATGTCAAATACCTTATATCGCTGCCTTCCGTGAATATTAGAACTAAGGTCTTTTTGTTAGCAATAACCTTGCTAAACTCCTCCGCAATGCTCGAACGAGCCGATATTGTGGTGGATACGGTGGTAATTGATGCCGGTCATGGAGGCAAAGATCCAGGTACCAGGGGGGCGTTTTTAAAGGAAAAAGATGTGGCACTCAAGATTGCACTTAAAGTGGGGGCCCTGATCGAGAAAAATATACCTGGGGTTAAGGTTATCTACACCCGGAAAAATGACCGATATCTAGGCCTAGATGAACGTGCCGCACTGGCCAATAAAAACAAGGCTGACCTTTTCATTTGCATCCATGCCAATGCCATTTCAAAAGCCGAAGTGAATGGCACCGAAACTTACGTGATGGGCCTTTATAAGTCTGGCGGAAACTTAGACGTCGCAAAACGCGAAAACTCAGTGATCCTGCTAGACGACAATTATGAAGAGCGCTATGAAGGTTTTGACCCGAACAGCCCGGAATCAAATATTTTATTCTCGATTGCGCAGGGGGCATTTCAGGAGAGCAGCCTCAAGTTTGCAGAGAAGGTAGAAGCAGAATTTAAGGGCCGGGTTGGGAGACGAAGCCATGGAGTGAAGCAGGCAGGCTTCTGGGTGCTATGGCGAACAGCCATGCCCAGTGTGCTCATTGAAGTAGGGTTCTTGACCAACCCAAATGAAGAACGATTTTTGAGTGAAGAAAAAGGCCAGAACCTGATATCTTCAGGGATCTATCGCGCTTTTAAGGATTATAAAACCCAGGTGGAAGCTATAAACTAAGATGTTGTGAGAAATAAGGAATTCATGGTCGGGATTTTTGCCACGGTGACAATCGTGTTGCTGTACTTTGGATTTAATTTTATGAAGGGAATTGACTTCTTTTCGACGACGGCAAAATATTATGTCATTTACGACAACGTGGACAACCTTGCGGTATCAAATCCAGTTCGGGTGAGCGGCTTTGCAGTAGGCCGTGTAAGTAAAATCAGCATTATGTCGAATATAAATCACAGTGTGCTGGTTGAGATTGACATTGATTCTAAAATAGAACTTAGCGATTCGACAAAGGCCATTCTGGACAGTGAGTTGCTGGGTGGAAAATTTATTGTCATCTCGATAGGGCAAGGCACTGCGCCCATTCATCCAGGGGATACCCTGTATTCAGAACTTGCAAAAGGGATGTTTGATCTGTTGACAGAGACAGCCACTCCTGTGGCGAGTAATCTGCAGATTACGCTGGCGAAGTTCAGCGTGGTGATCGATAACCTGGCACGAAATTCACAACGTCTCGATTCTATTTTTAAAAAGCTCCAGAAAACACC
>JAYVRH010000461.1:0-5091 GCA_043776495.1 Cyclobacteriaceae bacterium | reverse complement strand
CCTGAAATTTCTTTGGTTCGGTAAGGTTAAGATTATGTGCTGAATTAGTAAACCAAAATAAGTCCTTTTTTTTCGCTTTCACCTCGTTAAAGTAGCTTTCTGTTAGTTTGAAGTACGTCTGATGGTCCCTGGTCCCGACAAAAAAGTAAACAGGGCACCTGATTTCGGTGACTGCCTCCGAAAGGTTCACCATCGAAGCCTCCTTAAACAACAAAAGCCATTTCCTAGCCCAGGTTTCAACAAAGGCTTTCGAGGGCGCGGAAGTTCCCATTTCTATAGCCAACCATTTTCGGTGGTAGTACAACTGTTCGCCATCCTCAAAAGGGAGGCGGACGTTTGCAAGTTCAGTGAGTTCCAAGGATTTGTTTTTTTCTTTGGCATTGCTTCTCATCCACTCCAATGAAAGCTGTTCGCTTTTCAATTGGTCTACCATGGGGCTGACGGCGAAATATGCTTGTAAAAGTTCAGGGTGGATATTCGCCACCTGCAATCCTAAGAAGCCTCCCCAGGAATGTCCCATGAGATAGATCTTCTCGCAAGAAAATCTCTTGCGTAAATAATTGATTACCTCAATGGCATCGCTCAGCATTAGTTCAACTGTCAAGGCTTTTCGTGAGGTGTTTAATTTCGCGGTTCTGCCACTCTCCCGCTGATCCCATTGCACAACGACGAAATGCTTTTGCAATAGGGATGTAAAACGATCGCCATAGCTCATTGCCGAATTGCCAGGGCCACCGTGAAGGAAAAGTAAGATTGGATCATAGTCATTGATTCCCTTTATGCTGACCCATTGCTTGATTCCGCCGATCTCAACTGCCTCAGTTGTATCAATCGGAGAAAGACCATACAGATTGCCCGAAGAGGCTATGGTCAAGAATACCCAAAATATTAAATCAGTGCGGTCGGCCCAACTCCAAGGTTGCACTTTCAGCAATGCCATTATCTGATCAATGACAAATAATGTGGAAACATGCCCCGCCAAACAGGCCAATCATGATTTGCATCGTGCCGCACATCCAACCAATGATTGATGCCTTTGTTCCGTAGCACGCTTGCCATTTTTTCGTTCGCATCCCAGCACATGTCCTGGGTGCCGGTGCCTAACACAACAAACATATCATTAAAGAATTGATTGTGGGCGTCGGGAATGAAATCAGGAGGATTGTTGAAGTACACATTGTCATCGAAGTAGCCATCGAGTTGGTCTTTGATATCGAATGCTGCCCCCATATTAAAAATATACTTCACTACTTCCGGATGTCTAAAGCCAAAGTTTGTTGCATGATAGCCTCCAAAACTGCAACCGGCGGTAGCTACTCTTCCAACGCCTGTCTCCCGTTGCATGAGTGGCACAAGTTCAGTGAGTAGAAATTGATCATACCAAATGTGATTCATAACCCGCTGCGCAGGATGAATGCCCTTGTTGTACCAACTTTCTGAATCAATGCCATCGGGGCAATAAATTTTTACCAGGCCTTCCTCAATGAACCATGCCACACTATCGATCAGCTTGAAGTCCTTATTTTCGTTAAAGTGGCCCATCGAAGTGGGAAACAACATGACAGGGTAGCCGCGCGTGCCAAAGGAGAGCACTTCAATGTCGCGGCTCAGGCTGGGGGAATACCACCGATGGAAATGCTCGTACATAATTATTATGGTTCAGAATAAATGAATGCAAATCGGTCAGGTAAGTTAGCCTTGGTTGTTCTATTTTTGCAAGCTAAATGATAGAAGAGTCAAATAAAATAGAGGATCCTGCTTACACAGCAGAACCTGCTTATTCCTATCAGTCTCAAAAGCTGAAAGACATCTATACGAAATTATTGCAGCGCAATGTGGAGGTAGAAATATTGACCCCCCCTGGGCTTGATGCCTCCAAACAATACCCCCTTTTAATACTCAATGACGGTCAGGATAATGAGACGGTTAAAGTAAAGGAGACTCTTGAGTGGTTGGTGGCAGAAAAATCAATCCCTGAAATAATCGTCGTGGGGGTGATGGCGGCAGACCGAATGCAGGAGTATGGAGTAGGATTTCGTCCCGATTATTTTGGACGCGGAAAACTGGCTAAGGCCTACTCGGATTTTATTGTCACAGAATTGGTGCCATACCTGAGGTATAAATTTCCAATAAGTTCTTCCCATATGGATCGTGTCATGGCGGGCTACTCCCTGGGTGGGCTATCGGCCATTGACATTGTTTGGAATCATTTTGACGTTTTTGGAAAAGTGGGAGTATTTAGCGGCTCCTTCTGGTGGCGTAAACGCGATGCTGGAAGTTTTTTCTATTCCGATTACCGCGACCGTCTCATGCACCTGCAGGTACGCAGGGGCAAGTTTAAGCCGGGCATGAAATTCTGGTTTCAGGCCGGAACACTAGACGAATATGGCGATCGAAACAAGAATGGCGTCATTGACTCAATCGACGATACCATGGATCTGATCACTGAGCTTACACGTAAGGGCTATCGTCCGTTTCATGATATTCAATACCTCGAGATCAAGGATGGCAAACACAACCAGGAGACGTGGGCATTGGCCATGCCGCACTTCCTGAAATGGGCGTTTGGAAATCTAAATGATAGGCAGTAAGCTATCGGGACAATATGCAAGCGTTGCCTATTGCTGTTGCCTACTGCCTACTTCTTGTTCTGTATCCGATTTAGCAATTTTAATTTAGCACTAATTGTAATCCATGAATTCTGCAGACACCATCATTTTCGATTTAGGCG
Source organism: Cyclobacteriaceae bacterium (assembly GCA_043776495.1). GTDB lineage: Bacteria > Bacteroidota > Bacteroidia > Cytophagales > Cyclobacteriaceae > ELB16-189. The sequence goes on along the minus strand of JAYVRH010000461.1, from coordinate 2,360 downwards.
GAGTCCTGATCGATTGGAATCCCCGTTATCTTTATAAAAAGATTTTTAAGACAGAAGAAGAGATTACCTGGTTCCTTGAAAATATTTGTACGCCAGAGTGGAACGAACAACAAGATGCGGGGCGGTCTTTTGAAGATGCTACTGCAGAACTGTTAAATAAATTTCCTGACCATGCACTTGCAATCCGCGCATGGTATGACCGGTGGCAGGAGACCATTGAAGGGCCGATCCACGAAACGGTTGAAATATTAAAAACTATTAAAGACTCCAAACGCTACCGCCTATATGCTCTCACCAACTGGTCTGCCGAAACATTTCCCTGGGCACTTCAAAATTTTGAATTCTTACACTGGTTTGAAGGCATCGTGGTAAGCGGCGTTGAAAAAACGCGTAAACCCTACCCGGACTTCTATGAAATCCTATTCAATCGATATGACATCCTTCCAACAAAAGCGATTTTCATTGACGATAATTTAAAGAATATTGAAGCTGCCCGAAAGTTGAAGGTTGATGGGATTCATTTTTTGGGCGCGAAGAACCTAAAAGATGAATTGGAACGCCGAGGTCTGAGATTATGATCGAGGTGAGCTTGGGTGGTTAAGGCTTGTTGATCGATTCAACCACCTCCTGTGCCGCCCGTTCGGCAGAAGCGAGGGCGCCGTTCACCATCCCGGCCTGGCCGGTGATGTCTGTGGCTTCCCCTGCAAAAAACAACTTTTTATTCACCGACTGGCCGATGGCTTTTCGGTCTTCCGTTTTTGTTCCGGGCAAAGGATATGCATATCCTCCGAGGATGTAATCAGTCTTTGTCCAATCATGGCGAACAAAAATATTCTTCAACGTCGTCAGGTCTTGACGAATAAATTGAGTCGCTTGCTTGTTGTAAAGCAAGTCCAGGTCTGCAAGGATGACATCCACGACTCCATCACCAAGTGCTGAGTATTGGGATGCTTTTTCTCCGTTTACCGTAACTGAGAGCGTCCGGTTGAATGCACTTCTTCCAACACCCACGCTGAAATACTCGGGCACATTAGCAGTGCCAAAGATAAATCCTACCGCATCACCCCAGAAATTCTTCTTAAATTCCAATACTACTCGAAGAGAGGGCCCCATTGCAAATTTTGCCAATGAACTCGTGATGTCGGTTGGAAGCGCAGGGCTAAACAGAAGACTACCATTTTTTAGAATACTGATCGGAACCGTCACAACTACTTTATTCACCGTATGGGTCGCCCCATCTTTCGCCGTGAGCGTAATGGGATCACTGTTGTAGTCAATGGAGGCAATTGGTGTGCTCAATTGTACCAGCGACTGTACAGAGTTGAAGCGGGAAATGAGCACGTCGTGCATTGGGTTGGTCTTAGGGCCCAAAATTTTCCCGTCGTTGACCCTCAATTTTTCTGCTTCTCCCAAAGCACCTATCCCAATCTTTTCGTTTGTGCTGCCATAGGCATTTCCAATTTGTCCGTTGAGCATTCCATGCGCCCTGGAGTTAATGGCTGCAGCTACTATCTCTTTCTGCACAGACAGGGAACTTCCAGAATAACTCTTCAGGTTGGCTTTAAAATTCTTGGCCGCCAAAAAGTCCGGGTCACTCCCCCAATCTGCTTCAGTCTTGGCTTTGCTGTCCATCACAAAATTATTAACTGATGGCAAAAACTCAGTAGTTGGTAAATTATAGGCTTGAAACACTTTTCCGATGATTGAATCAGAACCAACAATGGTTTGGGCACCCAACTCAATCGGAAAATCAGAACTCATCTGTTGAGTATTGGGATATTGATCAACAGACTGATTGCGGAGCGAGCGTATCCTCCCGCCAATCTGATCGCGCGCCTCAAATAGCACGACTTTTATTCCTTTTGTACGAAGAATATCGGCGAGGTACAATCCCGCTGCCCCAGCACCTATCACACCCACAGTGCCATCATAAACAACCTCAGGAGCGGGATCTTTTGGGGTGCATGCGCTCAGCAAGGATGGCATCAAAATACCACCTGAAAGGCCCCATCCTATTTGCTTCAATGCTTTCCTTCGTTTCACCCGAAATACATCATTCAATTGAATCTGAAAGATAAGGAGACATCACGGCTTAATGAAATTCAATTCGTTTTCGAAGGGTTTAATCCGGCCCAATTGACACTAAATTCCGGTATCTTGCCTTTTCAATCATCAGCCATGCAGGCGACTAGTCAAGCTTCTGCTTCATTAAAGAAAGTGGTCATTATTGGGCCGGAATGCACCGGTAAAACTGACTTATCCCAATACCTCGCGACTCATTTCAAAACCGAATGGGTGCCAGAATATGCGCGGGCCTTTATCGATAAGTTGAATCGCCCCTACGACAAATCTGACCTGAC
>JAYVRH010000460.1:0-1605 GCA_043776495.1 Cyclobacteriaceae bacterium | reverse complement strand
TAAATACATTGTTGGCTGATTCTTTGGTTCGTGTAAATATCATAACACGGCGAAACAGCAACCTGTCTTTTAAGAGCCACTCCAATAAGTGAATTTTTGTTTTCAGGTTTGGAACATGAAATAGTTCCTGATCTACTTGCTGAGCAGCCATGACGAGTGGTGACGCCTCCACTTTGATTGGAAATTCCAAAAATTCTTCGGCCAGTTTTTCAACTTTCGCTGGGAATGTTGCGGAAAAAAGCAGGTTCTGGCGCTTGGAGGGTATCACTTCAAAAATCTTTCTAAGCTGATGCATGAATCCCATGTCCAGCATCCGGTCCGCTTCATCCAACACCAGTATTTTGATTTGCTTGACAACAATCTCATTTCGAAAATAGATCTCCATAAAACGACCTGGCGTCGCAATAAGGATATCGACACCACTCTTGAGTGCTTCTATTTGTGTCTTGGGGCCCACTCCTCCATAAAGTGCCACGACACGCAAATCTGTAAATTTTGTCAGCTGCCTAGCATGTTCTCCAATCTGAACGACAAGCTCCTTTGTTGGGGCAAGTATCAATGCACGCGGTTCCTTTCCCTGGGCAAAATTGATCTTCTTCAAAACTGGTAAGAGGTAGGCTGCGGTCTTCCCCGTACCGGTTTGCGCAATGCCAATCACGGCCTGGCCCCCTAGAACAAGTGGAATGACCATTTGCTGAATCTCCGTCGGATTTCGAAACCCAGCATCGGAAACTGCCCTCAGTAACTGTGGGTTTAATTTTAAGCTCTCCCACGAACAATTTTCAGCTTCCAAAACAAATGGATTTATCTTTGCTAATGAATGAATACACTCATTGTTAACGCGAAGATAGTAAACGAAGGCATGGTGCAGGAAGGTGATGTCTTAATCAAGAACGATAGGATTGAGAAAATAGGTCTTAATCTGACGTCTAAAAATGCTACCATCATTGATGCAAAAGGCAAAATCCTGATGCCTGGCGCCATAGACGATCAGGTACACTTTCGTGAACCGGGACTCACACATAAAGCGACCATCCACTCTGAATCACGGGCTGCGGTGGCGGGTGGAGTTACTAGTTTCATGGAAATGCCCAACACGGTCCCTCCTACCTTTACACAGGAACTTCTTGAGCAAAAATATGCCATTGCTTCGCGCGACTCATTGGCGAATTACTCTTTCTTCATGGGCGCTTCGAACGACAATCTTGAAGAAGTGCTGAAGACCGATTTAGGCAGCGTATGCGGTCTGAAGATTTTCATGGGCTCCTCCACGGGGAATTTACTGGTAGATGATCCAGCGATTCTCTCAAATTTTTTCTCAAGATTTCCAGGACTCATTGCTACACACTGCGAAGACGAGCCTACCATCCGCAAAAACACAGAAGAGTTCAAAAAAAAGTTCGGAGAAAATATTCCTATTAAATACCATCCGCTGATTCGAAGTGAAGAGGGCTGTTATAAGTCTTCATCATTTGCCGTTGAATTGGCTCGCAAACATGGCACGCGCCTTCATGTTTTGCATATTTCTACCGCGCGCGAGACGCAACTTTTTGATAATGCGCTTCCTTTAAGTCAAAAAAAGGTTACTGCAGAGGCCTGCATCCA
>JAYVRH010000459.1:0-19139 GCA_043776495.1 Cyclobacteriaceae bacterium | reverse complement strand
AAAATCTATTTTTCTTCCGATGGACATCCGGGTTATGGCATGCTCGACATCTATGTGGTGAATCGCTCAAATGGAAAAACGGTCATAGAAAATCTTGGCCAGCCAGTGAATACCACGGGAGATGATTTTGCCGTTTTCAGAAACATAGGGAAACATTTCATTGCCGGACGTGTTAATTTCTGGTCCCATATTTCTCACCCTTGAAAACCGGCCGCGGGAATCCATTTGTGCTGTATAAATGTCAAGACCACCGAATCCTCCTTTCCGGTTAGATGCGAAGTATAATGTCCGTCCGTCCGGACTGAATGCAGGTGACGATTCCCAGGAGTCGGGCTGGTTGATATTTATTTGTACCGGATCGGTCCATTGACCATTCCGAAAACGCGACAAATACAAATCCACATCATTGGCACCTTTGCGCTTGCCGGTATTGCCTTTCGCAAAAACCATTGTTTTTCCGTCAGGGGAGAAAGCAATGGTACCTACATTCACATTCGGAGTGTTGATTAACTCTGGCAAAGGCTTCACGGTGCTGGGATCAACGATGGCTCCCTTCGTTTCAGCCTTGTACAAATCGGTATACGGTGTGCCTGTTGTGGCATATATTTTATCGTTTGAGCGTGAAGAAGTGAAGTACAATTCTCCATTTAGATAGGCAGGTGAATATTCACTGAAATTGGAGTTGAGCGATTCCATGTTCTTAACACGGTAATAGCTCTTTTTCTCATTCAATTGGTCGAGGTATTCCAGGCCTGCCAACTCTTTGTTCGCCTTGTCACGCATGGCATCGAGGGTAGTAGAAGAGCGAAGTTCTTCCAATGTTTTTTTGGACTCATCATACTTTCCATTTGCCTGCTGCGACTTGGCGAGGTAGAGAAGAACAGAATCCTTGTTCACACCGGGTCCGCCAGCCCTCGAATAAAATTTTTCTGCTTCCTTGATGCGGTTAGATTGCCGATAGCATTCAGCGATATAATAATTGGCCTTTCCGTTTCCGGGCTGACGGGCCAATACCCCCTGATAATAATTGATGACTTCTTCGAATTTTCCATAACGAAAATTCTTCATCGCCTTTTTTTCAGGACTGCATGCCGTCATCACAAACAGTGTGAGGAGGATGGTTGCAATCAAAGTTCTGCTACTTCTTATCATTCGATCTGAAAGGTACAAAAAAGTAAAATCTGTGGTGATCACCCAGCTACCGGGGTTTGAGGTAGATAGCGCTTCAGCCAGGAGTTCTTTGCCGGAACTTTCCAGTGGGTTTCCCATTCCGATTTGATGCTTATTGCATTATTAAACGCAATACTGACTTCGGATAGTGTATTATTTTCAAAGAGAGTTTTTAGTTCCCGGATTGGATACAGGGTGATTTTTCCATCGACCAGAAAGGCCGTTTGTGTCCTGTCAAAAAAGTCGAGACCCAATTGACTTTGTACGCTTTTAAGGTAGCGCACACTTCCGTCAATCGAACAACCACTGGCCCCCTGTTGCTGTTCATCTACCGCCAGGATGACAAACAGATCAAACTGAAGGGTAAATGATGTATGAAGCGGTATGCCGTGGGCAGACCAGTCTTCGCACAAATCTCTTAGCCCCGGAAGAAGGTGCTCTTTGTCGTTTGCGGTCAATGTTCTGTTAGCCTGGTAAATCCACAATCGTGAGTGACCGGGCATAGAATCAAATGGGATGAACATATAGATGAGATTTGAGATATTAACTCAAGCGTCAATCAAAATCTTCCCGGTCATTTCTGAAGGAATAGGAACACCTATCAGCTTCAGGATGGTCGGGGCCAAGTCACCGAGCTTGCCGTCTTTGATCTTTCCTTTATACAGGTCGTCTACAAAAATGCAAGGGACAAGGTTGGTGGTGTGGGCTGTATTGGGAGAACCATCCTCATTCATCATTAGTTCAGCATTGCCGTGGTCTGCGATGATGATTACCACGTAGCCATTTTTTCGGGCCACCTCAGTCACCTCCTGATTGCATTGGTCGACCGTCTCACATGCTTTTACGACGGCATCGAAGACACCCGTGTGTCCAACCATATCCGGGTTGGCAAAGTTCAGGCAAATGAAGTCGGCTTCTTTTTTCTCTAATTCAGGAATGATTTTGTCGCGCAAGTCAGCCGCACTCATTTCCGGTTTCAGATCATAGGTAGCGACCTTCGGCGATGGACAAAGAATTCTGCTTTCACCAGGAAATGCTTCTTCACGTCCACCCGAAAAGAAAAATGTTACGTGGGGATATTTTTCTGTTTCGGCCATTCGGATTTGTTTCTTTCCAGCCTTCGACAACATTTCACCCAATGTGTTGTTGAGATTATCTTTATCAAAAATAACTTTCACACCTTTGAACGAGTCATCATAATTGGCCATTGTGACATAATACAGATTCATCTTTTTCATTTCCTGTTCCGGGAAATCCTGTTGTGTTAACACTTGCGTGATCTGTCTGCCACGGTCGGTACGGAAGTTGAAGCAGATGACAACATCTCCATCCTGGATAAGGGCCGTTGGTTTGCCGCTCCCGTCCGTGATGACGATTGGCTTGATAAACTCATCAGTCACACCAGCGTCATATGCCTTTCTTACTGCTCCGATGACGTCTCCGGTTTTCTCACCAACACCTTTTACCATCAGATCATACGCAAGCTTCACGCGCTCCCAGCGCTTGTCACGGTCCATGGCGTAGTAGCGGCCCACAACGCTGGCGATTTTGCCTGTGGTCCTGGCCAGGTGATCCTGCAAATCAGTCAAGTATCCTACTCCTCCTTTTGGATCCGTGTCACGGCCATCGGTAAAGGCATGAACAAAAAGTTTTGTGATGGAATTGTTCTTAGCAATGGTGCAAAGCCCTTCCAAATGTTTGATGTGTGAATGAACACCTCCATCTGACAAAAGCCCTATTAAGTGGACCGACTTTTCTTTCTCTTTGGCATACTTCAGTGCGTCCAGCAACACCGGATTCTTGTCAAGTTCTTTTTCATCGACGGCCTTATTTATTTTCACGAGATCTTGATAAACGATACGGCCGGCACCAAGGTTCATATGCCCTACCTCCGAATTGCCCATTTGGCCTGCAGGAAGTCCAACCGCAAGTCCGGATGCCTCCAGTTTGCTATGTGGATACTTATTATAAAGAGACTTGATGTACGGGGTTTTGGCATGGTCAATTGCCGAAACCTTTTCATTCTTGGCGATTCCCCAGCCGTCAAGGATCATTAACAGCACCTTTCTGTTCATACACTAAACTTTGCTTCAAATATAGCTTCGAAGAGAGAGATTTGATGCTTTGTGGAGTTCATCTTGGCGGGTAGAATTTAATGGCATACTTTTGGACTGTAATGGGGGCAATGAAAGGGATAGCAGTTTTATGGGTTTTGATCTTGTTGGCCAGCTCCGTGGGGATGGCTCAAACGGAGATTTTCAACCCTATGAAGGATGCCATTAAACGTGGAGATGCAACAGCATTGGTTAAATCCTTTGCGCCATCAGTGGATATCAACATCGAAGGCAACATTAACACTTACAGCAAAGCACAATCAGAATTTATTCTGAAAGACTTTTTCAAGAAGCATCCGGTGAATGATTTTAGTATTGTGCACACGGGCTCCTCCAAAGGCGGGCTTCAGTTCGCCATTGGCCGGTACCTCAGCGGTACGATAGGATACAATGTGCTGATGCGGATACGGCTCGTTGGCGATGACAACCTCGTTCATGAAATAAGTTTTGTTAAGGAATAATTTACTTGATGGTTAATCTGTGATCCCGGCCATTGCACCGATTGCAGAACCTCCGTGTACCGTATCAATCTTGATAAACCGCAGGAAACTTTAATCGATGCATCCCATCTATCTCACACCGGCGGCTATTGAATCATTCATACAGTCCGCCCTTGCAGAGGATATTGGTGAAGGCGATCATTCAGCGATGGGCGCCATTCCAGCAAATGCAATGGCAAAAGCAAGACTCCTTGTAAAAGACAAAGGGATCATAGCCGGACTGGAATTGGCAAAGAAGATTTTCAAACACCTGGATCCCGCCATAGAAATAGAATTCTATAAAAACGATGGAGATGAAATTGACAAAGGAGAAATCGCCTTTATTGTTCAGGGCCCTGCCCGATCCATTCTCAGTGGCGAGCGACTGGTACTAAACTGCATGCAGCGCATGAGTGGGATTGCCACGTATACGAGGAGGCTTTGTCAACTAATTGAAGGGACAAATGCGAAGTTGATGGACACGCGCAAAAGCACTCCTAATTTCAGGATCATGGAGAAGTGGGCGGTGACAATTGGCGGTGGCATGAATCATCGCTTCGCTTTGTACAGCATGGTGATGCTCAAAGACAATCACATCGACCTGGCAGGGGGAATAAAGGCTGCAATCGAAGCCACAAAACAATACCTTGTTCAAATCGGGAAGCCCCTCGCCATTGAAGTAGAAACACGCAATCTCGCAGAAGTTGCGGAAGTATTAGAGGTGGGGGGCATCGAAGTAATTATGTTGGACAATATGAGCCTCGAAGACATGAAGTCAGCAGTTCGCCTTATTCAAGGAAAGTATAAGACGGAAGCGAGTGGCGGGATTACGGAAGCAAATCTGAGGGAGGTGGCCGGATGTGGTGTGGATTATATCTCGGTTGGAGCTTTGACTCATTCGGTCAAGAGCCTTGACATGAGTCTTAAAGTAATGCAGTCCTAGTAGGCAGTCTGCTTTGAGCCTGTTAACTTTGGGCCCCATTTAGAATTCGACCATGATTGTAAAGACCCGTAATTACCGCCTCGAGAAAAATCTGTACATAAAAATGGCGCTCAAAAGCATCTTGCTGAAACAGTGGTGGGCGGTGCCGATTGCTGTAGCCATCTGTCTGCTTTATTTTTGGATACCCAGCATATGGTGGATCATTGGAGGTGTTCTGGCCTATGGCCTGTTTGTACTCTTCTGGCTGATTCAGTTTTACGGTGTCACACAGTTGGACCAGGGGAAAATGCTTTTTGAACGGTTTTCATATGAAATCAACAGTCAACAGATCATCATGAAACTCAACGCGCGTGAAGGCATGCCCCTGAAGTGGGACCAAATTCAACGTGTGGAACTAGGCAAAGACTATTTCCTTTTATTTGTGAATAAGGCGCAACTCATCCACCTACCTTTTAAGATATTTAATACCGAAAATGAGCGCAAGTTTTTAACAAGCATCCTGAAGACAAAGGGATTGTTGAAGTAAGCAGATTGGACTTGATTCCGAAGGTAGGTGTTTGGATATTTGAAGATGGCCCGCGTTCAGTTTTCTGAGTCCTTAACAACAAAGAAATATTCTCCTTCAGAAGCTTTCGGCAAGATCTGCCGCTATTGTGCTTATCAGGAAAGGTCGCACAAAGAAGTGCGCAACAAGCTTTATGGTTACGGACTGTACCAGGCAGATGTAGAAAAGACACTTACCCAACTCATCACGGACGGATTTTTAAGTGAAGAGCGATTCGCTAAGGCATTTGCAGGCGGGAAATTCAGAATGCAGAAGTGGGGGCGTAATAAAATTATCAATGAGTTGGAGTTGCATGGGGTAACTTCAAGGTGTATTCGAAATGGACTTAAGGAAATAGACGATGCTGATTATCTCAAGACTTTACGGGCATTGCTGAAAAAAAAATTTAGCGCGACGGATGAGCTCAACCCCTTTAAGCGGCGAGATAAAGTGGCGAAGTTTGCCATCGGCAAGGGATATGAACCAGAACTTACCTGGGAAATTCTTAAACAAATAAGCAGGGGGCAGGAATTGTAAGCCACGCGACAATGTCCTCTGATAATAAAAACCGAATTTTGAGTTCACGCGTTAAGATGCAATATTATCTTAGGTGTTTTATGAAAGCATTGATGTGGACCGTAGCATTGGTCATCTCCGCTGGCTTTGTTTCCGGTCAAAGTGATGAGGCTCGGAGAAAAAACTTTAACACAAAGAAGAGCATAGCTCTGGAAGGTTATGATCCGGTGAGTTATTTTGACAACAAGCCGTTGGAAGGGAAGAAAGATTTTCAGTTCACTTATAAAGGAGTGACTTACCAGTTTGTGAGCACAGCGAATCTGACCCGGTTTAAATCCTCACCTGAAAAATTCGAACCGGCCTATGGTGGGTGGTGTGCCTATGCAATGGGTGAAACGGGAGAAAAGGTAAAAATCGACCCTGAAACATTTAAGGTCCAGGACGGTAAGTTGTTTGTATTTTATAATTTCTGGGGCAACAACACGCTTACCGATTGGAACAAAAACGAAAAGCGCTTGAAAACGCAGGGCGACCATAATTGGAAAAAAATTATACCCTAATTTTCTGTTTTCTGACAGCTCGTATATTCAATTAAATTTATTTTAAATTTGCCGATATTTTCCAAGATATGCAGCTTTCAGACGCATGTGGTTCTATCCTCGATCAGTTGTCGGACATTATTCATCAACTGAAGGGGGAGGATTTTGCCACGCCATCTGCGGCCTTGAATGAGTCCACCATCGGTCAACATGCACGACACACGTTAGAGTTTTTCTTTTGCCTGGAGCAAGGCCTTCACAAGGGAATTGTGAACTATGACAAGCGTGAACATGATAAATTGATTGAGACTGACAAATTCATTGCGCTCCACGCCATCGAACGGATTCGGGAGTTCATCCTCTCTCATAAACAAGACCAACCGCTAAAATTGGAAGTTGGGTATGAACGACACACTGAAACATGGATTAACATTGAGACAAATTATTACCGCGAGCTTTCTTATAACATTGAGCATGCTGTCCATCATATGGCAATCATGAAGATCGGTCTTCGTCAGGTGGCACCATACGTCAACATTCCTCCCGATTTCGGTATCGCCATTAGCACGCTACGTTACCAGGAAGAGATCGCAACCTCGCATTGAGGGAATGAATTTCTTCGCCAGGATTTTCCACAGCAATTTTTTCATCAAGTTCAGGAGTTGGGAATATTGGCCCTTCGGGATTCTTCAAGCTCCAATTTTTCCTTATTGGCTTTGGCTCTCGCTCAAGGCCCGGTCACTTGTTTTTTTTTCAGCTTCCAACCCGGGCATATTAATGGGTGGAATGTTCGGTGAATCGAAGTTTGAAGTACTTGAAAAAGTACCTGTGTCTCTGAAGCCCAAAGCCATTTTAATTAAACTTCCCATAAGGGTGGAGGTGATAGTGGATCGGATGAAAGAAAGTGGATTGACGTTCCCCCTCATATTTAAACCTGACCTTGGCGAACGTGGGTGGATGGTAAAAAGAATTGCTGGTAGCCAGGACATTGAAGATTATCTAAAGGAGATAAAGACGGATTTCATTGCACAGGAATTGGTAGACCTCCCGTTGGAATTTGGTGTGTTTTACATACGCTACCCGAGTGAAGCAAAAGGCCGGGTCACCTCCATTGTTGGCAAGGAAATGCTAACCGTTACCGGCGATGGAAAAAAGACACTCCATGAATTGATTTTCAATCAGGATCGTGCAAAACTCCAGTGGAAAACATTGAAAAATATTTATAAAGACAAGGCTTCTTTGATATTGCCATTGGGTGAAAGAATCGAGTTGGTTTCCGTTGGCAATCATTGTCTTGGAACGCGGTTCCTGAATGAAAACCATTTAATCAGCGAAGAACTTTCAAATTCTTTCGATGCCATCAGCAAGCAAATTGATGGGTTTTATTTTGGCCGGTTTGATTTGCGTGTCGCCACATTGCAAGACCTTGAGGAAGGGAATGTAAAAGTGATGGAACTGAATGGTTGTGGTGCCGAGCCTGCACATATTTACCAACCTGGTTTCCCCATAGGAAAAGCCTTGGGTGTATTATTCCGCCACTGGAGCGACATCTACCGCATCAGCGCCGAGCATCATGAGCGCGGCGTTGCGTATATTTCATTCAAAGAGGCCAGGGCACTTTACAAAAGATTCAAGGCCCTGACTTCATAAGCGCATGATGTACCTCCAGGTCTTCTTAATGGGTTTTTTTTTCAGCTTCATTGGATCGATACCGCCAGGCACACTTAACATTACGGTACTTCAGTTAGGCCTTGAAAAGAAAATCACCATCGCCCTGCGGTTTGCACTGGCGGTTTCCATCATTGAATATCCTTATGCCTGGATGGGTGTGCAGTTTGAATATTACATTTCCACTTCACCGGTCGTCGTCGAAAATTTTCAGCTGATAGCAGCCATCGTGATGACAATTCTGGGCATTTTCAATCTGTTGCCATCACGGACACCCACGGGTTTTGCAAAAAAATTTAATGAGAGCGGCTTCAGGCGTGGAATTGTACTCAGCATTCTCAACCCGATGGCAATACCCTACTGGATGGGTTTTACAGCTTACTTGAAAGCACAGGGATGGATCGACCTGGCAACCCCCGGCCTGCTGCACAGCTACGTGCTGGGTACGGCGGTGGGAGCCATGGTTCTTCTTACGCTTCTTATCTTTTTCGCACAACGACTCGCACCCTATGTGCAAGGCAGCCGATGGATAAAAATTATACCCGGACTGGTGCTGTTGGGGTTGGGTGCCTATGGCTGGTGGAAGTATCTTTTTTGAAGTTGTAACCTATTGAAGGCCGCTCGTTTCTTTATATCGCCAGCAATCCAGTAAATGATCATTGACTAACCCGCATGCTTGCATGTGTGCATAGATCACTGTGCTGCCCACGAATTTGAATCCTCGTTGAATCAGATCTTTACTTAACGCATCCGATTCCCTTGTGGTGGCAGGAATTTGTTTCAACGTTTTCCTCTTGTTGACGATGGGTTTGCCCTTCACAAAATTCCAGATGTATCGATCAAAACTCCCAAACTCTTTTTGAATTTTCAGAAACTGCTTTGCATTGTTGACAGCGGCCTGAACTTTAAGCCGGTTGCGGACGATGGTTGGATCCAGTAAAATCTTTTCGATACGATTCTGTGTGAACCTGGCAACCTTCTCCGGATCAAAGGCTGCGAAATTCTTCCGGTAGCCTTCCCGCTTATTTAAGATTGTAGACCAACTCAAACCTGCCTGAGCGCCTTCCAAAATGAGGAACTCAAAATGTACACGATCATCATGCACAGGAATGCCCCACTCTTCGTCATGGTAGCGAATGTATAATTCAAATTTCAAACACCACGGGCATCGGATCTTTTCATCTGTCATGGGGATAATTTATATTATGTATCTTTAAATTAAAAGACGCCGATGAAATTATATTGGCAAATTTGGTGTTTTCTCCTCATGGCAAGTCACACCAACGGGCAATCTGACGCAGTGACCAGTACACGACATCTCAATCAACTTTCGTCTGAATCAGCTTACCTGAAGGTCGACAATAACAAGTCGCTTATAAGAGGATTACAATCTGACCCTCAAGCCTATGCTCAATACTCAAGTCCATTTTTAACGTTCTGGTCTTCATCTTCCGGTAACCTTGGGCAGTCCTATTGGCTTGGAAGCACCACGACACAATCCTTTAACAAAGGAAAATTTGGTACCATCTATTATTATGATATGCTAGGCAACATGCGGTATTCCAGGACCTTTATTGACATCGCCGGCAAGAACAAACGAGGGTTAAAACTTCTTTTGCCCACCCTCAACCAGCGGATGTTTGTGCAGCATTGATCCTTATTGAAAAGGACACTGGAATTTATATCTGGACGCTTGTTTTCTTTACCTTTGAAAAAACCCAAGACAATGAAAAATATATTCATCCTCCTTATGGTTGTCTGCACAGCCTTCCCACTGGCAGCTCAGAAAGTCGATTACGACAAGAAGTTGAAAGACATGGGGATTGAGTTATTCACTCCCCCAAAACCAATTGCCAATTATGTAAAAGCAGTAAGAACCGGCAATCTCATTTATCTCGCGGGCACGGGCCCCTCCAAAGCTGACGGGAGTCTTATTTTGGGTAAACTCGGGAAAGACATGACCATTGAGCAAGGCTATGAGGCAGCCAAACAAACGGGGATTACGGTACTCTCGACCTTGAAAAGTGAAATTGGAGACTTTAACAAAGTAAAGCGAATCATAAAAGTGCTGGGGATGGTGAATTGCACACCTGAATTTATCGATCAACCGAAAGTAATCAATGGGTTTTCTGACCTGATGGTAAGTGTGTTTGGAGAAAAAGGAAAGCACGCACGTTCTGCCGTTGGAATGATGTCCCTTCCAAATGGTATGGCCGTGGAGGTTGAAATGATTGTGGAAGTTGAAAATTGATTTGATAATTTTTCTTACTGCCTAGTCACTTTGTACTACACCAGGCTCCAGGTTATTTGTCATTCCGACTTCGGTGAAATTCTAATGGCTGAAGTAGCAGAAGCTGGCTTTGATACCTTTCTCGAGACAGAGAAGGGCTTTGATGCTTATGCTGAAGAGATGAAGACGGATGCACCGCTATTAGAGCATATCAGGGAAAAATACAAGCATGTCCAACCCTTGATTTTCTTTCAGGACAAAGTCCACAAACAAAATTGGAATGAGGAGTGGGAAAAAAATGTTGCTCCTGTGATTGTAGATGATCGTTGCCTTATAAGGGCAGAATTTCACAAGATCGAAAAGAAGTATCCATACGAAATAATCATCACGCCGAAGATGTCATTTGGCACCGGGCATCATCAGACCACTTACCTCATGGTGAAAAATCAATTGGACATCGATCACCTCCACAAACGAGTGATGGACGCCGGGTGCGGTACGGCAATTCTATCAGTGATGGCTTCCCTTCGTGGCGCAAAAGAAGTGGAAGCATTTGACATCGATGAATGGAGCATCGAAAACGGAAGGGAAAATGCTGAAATGAATCATTGCCCCAACATCAACATCCGACGAGGAACCATCCGGGAATTTAGTTGGCCAAATAAATTTGACATTGTGCTGGCAAATATTAACAAGAATGTGCTATTGGACGAAATGAAAGTCTACTCACAAAATCTGGCACAAGGAGGTATTTTGTTACTGAGTGGGTTCTATGTCCATGACATCGATGACCTTTTAAAGGAAGCAGCCAAGCACGGTTTGCTGCAGGATCGACATGACCTGAACGAGGGTTGGGCTTCTATTTTGTTGAAAAAATCAACCTAGAATAGGCACTCGATGCCAATGATTTTATACGGTTTACGTTATAGCGACAAACCCGAACCTGTTAATCCAATTAATTTTTACGAATTTCATGGTTTGACTGCGTGAAAAAGGCCTTTTCTTATTCTATTATCGTAATCGTTTTCACTTCTTCGCTTTACGCGCAGAACAAAGAGCCTTATAGACTGGCTTTCCAGGACAGTATTAGGGTGATTCTGGAGACAGGTCAAAATACCGAGACATCGATGGTAGGGGGGGTGTTTGCTACTGCCTGGCACAATCTGACCCTTGATCAACAAGAGCTGATACGATCACAAGCGAAAATCCTGAATGTAAAGCGATACAAAAAGTTTCCATTGCTCACCGACTACTATGGGACAATCGGTTTCGCAGTACAAAAGGAAAATATCGAACGCGAAAAGCTTGATGCTTTTCTTAAAATCGTAAGCCGCGTGATTGAAAAGGAAAATGGAGCAAAAACAGCAGCCTTCTTTCACTATTGCCGTGATTTCTTCGAATATCACGCGTTGCATTACGAAAAATCATACCGTCTTTATGCCCAAGATGACGACTACACTTTTGATTATATTATTGATAAAAGTCTGGAGATCCCAGACACCGCCAAGGTAAAAGACAACTTCAATCAATGGGACAATCCGAAGCCTCAGGACAATGATTCTGTTTGGAAAAATGATACAACACAATCGACACCCACGACCATTCCCGTATGGATGCTTCCCACCGTACAGCCGGTATTATCAGGGCCAGTGCTGAAATTTACAAGTGTCACTTTTAACTTCTCGACCAAATATGATTCGGCATTTATAAAAAATACAAAGGGTGCAGTTTCATTATTGGATGGAACTTTCGTAGGCTCAATGGGGTCCTTTGGTTGGGCACCTGCCGGCCTTAATTCCGACTCCGTCCATTTTGAATTTGACGAATACAATTTCAATGTCGATAAACCTCATGTGAAAGCGGAACAAGGGAAGCTGCGCTACATTGGCAAAGTTGCTGGCAAAGTGGATGGCATTTTTGAATTTAAAAGTATGAGCCACAGAGATAGGGCTTCTGCAGTTTATCCTCGATTCATGTCATTTCAAAGCAACATACCCATACTGGGCATAGGCAATGATAGAATGAAATATACAGGAGGTTTTGCCTTGAATGGTCATCACATCTACAGTTCTTCAGTCAGTGGTGATTACTCACGACTGGAAGTGACCGATGGATTGAATCGAAAATTTACCGCGTTGTCTCGCTTATTTGAATTTCAAGATTCACTCATCATCAGCAAACGGGCCATGATGCAATTATATCAAGATAATGATTCCATCTTCCACCCGGCTGTGCAGATGAGATATGATTTTGGCAAGCTGCACCTTTCGCTGCAGCGCGAAAAGGGTCAGCTACGCGATACACCCTATACTTCTTCCTTTTTTAATGTTGATTTCAGCGCCGATCTCCTTCGTTGGGATCTTACATCCGATAGCATGAATATCACTGCGATGGGCGGCGGTGGCCAGGCACCCATGATCATTGAATCAATTGATTTTTATAATCCGGAAGATTATCGCTTGCTCGGTGGAATCGGATTCAGTTTTCATCCACTTGCGCTGGTGGTAAACTATGTCGAGAAAAATGGAACACGGGAATTTTATGCAGATGATCTTGCCACAAAGACAAGAAAAAAATCTGAAGAAATCAGAATGGCAATGGTCTTTCTTTCTCAAAAAGGCATGATCAACTATAATGCCTCCACAGGATTGGTAGTTGTTAAAGAAAAGGCAGTTCATTTCTTTGATGCTAAGAAAGGCGAATCAGATTATGATAATTTGAAAATACACTCAATCACTGACAACTCAGCCAATGCCACGGTGAATTTCAAGAGAAGAAGGATGACCGTGCGCGGGGTGGAGGAAGTGAACGTCAGTGATTCTTTGAATGTAATTCTCAAGCCCGACAGCAGCACGATCATCATTATGCAAAACCGTGATATCAAATTTGATGGTAAAATCACGGCAGGAAATTTTGAGATCAATGGTAAAGACTTCACTTTCAAGTATGATAGTTTTTTTGTCAACCTCAAAAAGATCGACTCGATCCGTTTTTACGTCACGGAGAAAAACGCCAAAGGCCAGACAACCAGAAGGCGCGTGAACAATGCAATGGTAAGCGCAGACTCAGCTACCTCAGCAGCCGCTGGCCTTTCGGCAGCTTCAAAGGAAACTTCAGGCACCCTTTTTATTAATTTCCCTGGTAACAAATCCGGAAAGGTCAAGTATTCCGATTATCCGAGGCTTGATGCCGCCGCTGGTGGCGTTATCTACTTTGACAGGAGTGAAATATTGGATGGTGCATATGATAGGTCTGTATTTTTTGTGGTTCCACCTTTCAAGCTCGACAGTCTTAATGACGCTGACCCAGGCTCCATCAATTTTGACGGATCTTTTGTTTCAAGTGGCATGTTTCCAAATTTCAAAGAAAAACTGCACACCATGCCTGACAAATCGCTGGGCTTTAAACATATCATTCAAGATGGAGGGTATCAACTATTTAAGTCAGAGGGGAAGGCCTTTGGTGGCTTGAACATGGACAATTCGGGTCTGCGCTTGAATGGTAAGATTGAATATCTCGCGGCAATGGTGGAGTCCAATGATTTTACATTTTATCCTGATTCAGTCATTGGAAAAGGAAAAGTAGGAGCAATGAAAGAAATGCAATTTGGTCAGGTATGGTTTCCGCAGGCCACTTTACCTGAATTTGAACTTAACTGGAAGCCCCGGCTGGACCGGTTTGACTTAAAGAATCTGAAGGATCCATTCAATCTATACGACGCAACCGCTCAGTTGGATGGGACTATGACTGTTTCGAAAAAAGGTGTGATGGGTACTGGTAAACTGATCACTCGGGGTTCTGAAGCAAAATCAGATGAGCTTAACTTTTCTGCAAAAGATTTTTCGGCACGTCATGCCAGCTTCCAGGTGAAAACTACCAACCCGGACAAACCTGCCCTGTCAGGGGATGACATTCGGTTGAATTTTAATCTTGCACAGAATTTTGCGGAGATCAGTCCCGAAATCGAAGGCGTTGCCGCCATTGATTTTCCTTATGCCCAATTCCGTACATCAATACCCAAGGCGCGCTGGGATCTCACCACTCAGAAGATCTCAATGACCAAGGATGAACATGTTCCAATTGAAAACTCTTACTTCTACACTACCCGCAAGGACCTGGATTCCCTGTCGTTCAATGCTGAGAAGGCGGAGTATGATATCAAGAGTCAACAATTGAAGGTGAGCGGCATCCCATTCATCGTAGTGGCAGATGCCAAGATCACGCCGGAAAATAATGAAGTTCTCATTCTTGAAAACGCCAGGATCGATCAACTTAAGAATACCACCATTGTTCTTGACACACTGAATGGATATCACCGGCTCACAAATGGCGTAGTAGACATCATTTCCAGAAAGAAATTCTCAGGTTATGCTAATTATCAATATGTCAATGCAAGTTCAGACACGTTTGCCATTAAAATGACTGACTTTCGCCTGGAAGCTTTAGCGGAAGAGGGTAAGACCAGGCGCAGTAGGACAGAGCCTCAGATGCACACGGTAGCCAATGGTGCTGTAGATGAGAAATTACACCTGGTACTTGCACCTCGCATCTTTTATAAGGGAGACATGGTATTGTATGCCTCGAAACCAGCCTTGCAACTTCGAGGCTTTGTCAAGCTCGACTTGAAAAAAATCAAGAACTACAATACATGGCTGAAGTATGAACAGAGCGGTGACGAAAAGGATGTTTACATGGATTTTGACAAAGCTGAAACTGAGGAGGGGGGACCCGCACAAGCTGGGCTACATTTTTCTTCTGATAATAGTTTGTATATCACTTTCGTGAACGACAAAAAAAGCCAGGATGACGACGACTTCTTTTTGCCTAGCGGCTCCCTATTTTTTGACAAAGAGAGTGGTGAGTTTAAAATTGAAGATCGACAGAAAGCAGCCGGTGAAAAGCTCTCGGGAAAGGTGTTTGCTTACAATGAAGAAAAAGGAGAAGTCAGGTTTGAGGGTCCTGTGAACTTCTTCAAAGGATTTAAAGAATTCAATCTCACCGCGACAGCGCTTGGATCAGGCAATCTTGAAACCAACGAGATTAAGTTAAACTCCTTCATCATGGCGGATATGAACCTTCCCATTCAAGCTTATCAATTCATGGCTGCGGAGCTGATGGCTATCGTAAAAAATGAAAACGTGCCGGATGGGCTTGGCGAGCAGACTGAGTTGCTTTACAAGATTGCAGACCTTGTGGGTGAGCGGGTTGCGAAAGACTATGAGCAAAGATCGCTGCAAGGCTTTGTTTCTTTAGGCACTTTGCCAGGATTGGGTCAACCGCTGGTTTTTTCAAATACAAATTTGAAATGGTCGCAGAAGTACAAATCCTTCCATAGTGAAGGCACCCTGGGCATGAGTAACATCCTGAAGTATAACATCAATGGAGCCTTCGAAGGGTTTATGGAACTCAGGAGGAACGAAGATGGGAGCCCGGTGTTCCATGTGTTTTTGAAAGCTTCTCCCGAGTCGTGGTATTATTTCGGATATGAGGACAACCGCCTGTTGGTGCAGTCCTCCAATCAGGATTTTAATACCCTGATTTCGAAAAAAACGAATGCCGCCAAGGCAAAGATTGGTGAGTTGACATTCGTCCCCGGCAGCGATGATGAAACACTCATATTTATTAACCGCTTTCGCAAAAATTATCTTGGCATCGAGGCTCCCTATGAGTTAAATTCAGCTTCGGCAGCGAAGAAAAAAGATAAGAAGAAGGATGATAAGACGGATGATGGATTTTGACCTGACCCCGTCAATCAAATTTCTATTTTCAAGTTTCATTTCTCTCATCCTGCCAACATCTAATACTTCCCCCAACCTCCTCCCCCCGGAGTCTTAAGAATTAAACGATCTCCTTTTTTCACAGATTGACTCACCATGCCCTTCAGTTTATCCTTTTTACCATTGCTTCTTACAATCAGCTGTTCTCCTGCCTTTCCAGGTGCTCCTCCATCCAGGCCATAAGGCTTTTCTTTTCTGTGTTGAGTCAGAAGATTAATCTCAAGGGCTTCTTTGAAAAAGACCTCACGCACTGTGCCGTCACCACCCTTCCACTTGCCTTTGCCACCGGAACCCTTTCTTATTTCAAAGCGCTCAAGTCGAACCGGATATCGAAATTCCAATAATTCGGGATCGGTGATGCGTGTGTTTGTCATGTGTTGATGTACTGCATCGGCACCATTAAATCCTTGACCAGCCCCTGTTCCACCGCATATGGTTTCATAGTAGCCGAAAGTTTCATTGCCGAATAGAAAATTATTCATGGTGCCCTGGCTACACGCCGCCAGTCCAAACGCTTTTAAGATCGTATCGGTTAACCTTTGACTTACTTCTGTATTCCCACCTACCACAGCTGGAAGTTGGCCCTTGGTAAAATCAGGATTGAGCAGTCCAAATGGCAAGACAAGATCTATTGGTTCCATCAGCCCCTCGTTCATGGGAAGCGGATGGTTCACCAACAAACGAAGCGTGTAAAGGACCACGCTTTGGACAATCGCCCTCGTCGCGTTGAGATTCCCGGGATGCACGCCCGCCGAACCGGTAAAATCAATTTTCAGACGGTCGCGTTTCCGGGTAATCTTTACACGGAGGACCGAGCCATCATCCAGCCGCTCGATGGCGTGGAAAGAATTCTTTTTCAGCGATTTTATTTTTTGACGCAATAAGGAGGCGGCGTATTTTCTCAAAGCCTGCATTTGATGTACGACTTCTTTGTCACCATATAAACCGCAAAGCTCCAGAAGACCTTTTTCACCCAAATTGACGGCAGCAAGGCCACCATTAAGATCAGCGAGGTTTTCTTCAAGTGCCCTTGTTGGATAAATTGCATCGGATAAAAGTTTCCTCACTGGGGTCCAATTGGATCGACCTTGTTTCATCAGGTACATCGGAGCAATGATTACGCCTTCCTCTTCAAGTGTACTGGCATCTGCGGGCATGGAACCGGGCTTCTTTCCACCGATTTCTGAATGATGGGCGCGATTCGCAACAAAGCCAATCAATTTTTTCTTGTAGAAGACCGGCTTGATCAGTGTAACATCTGGCAGGTGCGATCCACCGTAAGCAGGATGGTTGGTTATGATCACATCACCTTCCTGCATCTTGATCACCTTGCTCACCTCTCTTACACAGACACCCATGCTACCCAGGTGTACAGGGATGTGGGGAGCATTCACCACAAGAAAACCCTCAGAGTCAAGTACCGCACATGAGAAATCAAGCCGCTCTTTTACATTTACAGAAAAAGAGGTCCGCTGCAGCAGTGCTCCCATCTCCTGGGCTAATGCCGTGAAGCGATTGGTGAAAAGCTCTAGCTGTGCTTCGGCCGAGTGGGCAGCAGTGGATTTTGATTTCTTTTGCTGAACGAGATGAGCATTGTTCACAGCATCCAGCGTCCACTCCCAATGATCTTCAACAAACGTAGTCGAGTTTCCACTAATGACCAGCGCGGGTCCCGACAGCACGGCACCCGGTAATAATTTTTCCCAACGAAAGACGTTGGCTTTCCTTACCCTCCCTCCAGATACCGTCCGCAGTATTTTTTCGGGAACGGGTCTATATCGTCTTATTTTTTTTGTATTGCTTTTTTCTGATTCTGAATGCACCGAGGCAATAACCTTTATTGACTCCACCTCTACTTCGCGGTCAACCCAATGACCAAAAATCGAAACGTATTTTCCATGGAAGGCTTCCAATATATTCTCTGTTGATTGGTAATCAATTTCAACAGAACTGTCCTGCCCTGCAAATCGAAGGTAGATCAGGGTATGCTTCCATTCAATATCTGCTTCAGAAAACCCTTCTGACAGCAGACTCGTTTTTGCGTTGTTGAAGAGTTCCTGAATGGATTTGCGAAAACCCGGAAGAATTGTTTTCAAGGGCAGCAAAATTAATTTCTCTTCAAACCTTTCGATGGCAGCATGACCAATGCCGTACGCACTTAAGAGTCCTGCGTCGTAGGGAGCTAGAACTGCCCGCATTCCAAGAATAGTGGCAAGGGCGCAAGCATGTTGCCCTCCAGCTCCTCCAAAACTCAGCAGTGTAAACTCACGAGGATCACGCCCTTCTTGAACGGAAATTTTCTTGATTGCCTCCGCCATCTTCTCATTAGAGATTTGAATCAGAGACTCAAGAACAACATTGGGAGGGTCAACCCTTCCTGTAAGGTTATTAACTTTTTCCAACAGTTGCCTCAGTGCGAGTTTCGAATTCGATGGATCAATCGGAATGGCAAAATTTTCCGGGTCCAGCCTTCCAAGCAATACATTCACATCCGTGATCGTCAACGGACCACCAGCCCCATAACATGCGGGTCCTGGATAAGCTCCTGCACTGTGAGGTCCCACGGTGAAACGATGGCCATCAAAATCACAAATCGATCCTCCTCCTGCCGCGATCGTTTCAATGGCAAGTGAAGGCGACAGAATTTTGAAATCCCCCACACGAGACTCAAACCGGTAGTCAAATTGTCCATCGTATAATGACACATCGGTGCTGGTACCACCCATATCGAAGGCAATTATCTTTTCAATTCCAGATCGCCGCGCCTGCCGCGCCGCACCTACCACGCCCCCTGCGGGGCCGCTGAGCAAACTGTCTTTGGGAAAAAAGAAATTTGACTTCACCAGGCTTCCAGCGCTGGTCATCACGCTCAGCTTTGCGTCTGAAAGTCCTTTTTGAATGCCTGACAAATAGCGGTGAATGATGGGGTCCAAATAAGCGTTGGCCACGGCAGTCTCTGCCCTTGGAAGGATTTTGATTTGCGATGAAAGTTCTGAGGAGGCTGAAATGAACTGAAATCCGTTTGAATTCAAAGCTTTTACCAGGAGTTTTTCGTGTAAAGAATTCTTATAACTATTCAACAACGCAACGGCGACTGATTGCACATCGTGTTTTTTCAATTGCAGTACCGCGGATGCAATCGCGGCAGCACTTAATGGC
>JAYVRH010000458.1:0-5098 GCA_043776495.1 Cyclobacteriaceae bacterium | reverse complement strand
TTTTGAGGATGAGTTTGACAAGGTTTCTGAACTTGCGGCTTTTATCAAAAACATAAACTTGGCGCAACAGCGGATGACCCTGCAGCAACTCTTCATTCCCTTTCCGGACAACAAAATCAATTTCCATCCCGGAAAATTTATCATGCAGCGACTCGATCAGCGCAGTCGCTAAGATAACATCTCCAATAAATGCCGTCTGGATAATGAGGATTGAGCGGGGTTGCTCCATACCTTCAATCGGGTTTATTCTTGACTTTCAGAAGGTAGTAACCCATTGCCTTTTCGTTGATCTTCATGCCTATTTCTTTACCTTGTAAATCAGGCACCGTGACCACCTTGTTTTCAAGTTTTTTATAGCTTTCAAAAAACTCTTTCAACTCCAGGGTAAAGTGTTTGGGCAATTCACTTACATCATTCAAATGACTTACGCTGGCGTCCTGTTCTGCGACAGCCAGAATTTTTTCATCTGCAAGTCCCTGATCAAACATTCTCATCACGCCAATCACACGCGCGGGTACAAGGCACAGCGGCTGAATGGAAACCAATGAAAGGATCATGATATCCAGAGGATCCATGTCCTCCCCGAGTGTTTGGGGGATAAATCCATAGTTCGCAGGATAATACACCGACGAATAAAGTACACGGTCCAACTTTAGAAGACCCGTATCCTTATCGACTTCATATTTGGCCCGCATGCCGGTAGAGATTTCAATGATTCCATTGACGAATTCAGGAACTTGTCGTCCTACGGGGGCCTCGTGCCATGGGTGTTTGATCATAACCTAAAGGTAATACTACTCACCCATTACTTCGCGTTATAATTTGATGTTCAAGATTCTCTTATCAATAGTATCTGCTAATTCTAAGTAGGCTGGAACGCAGTAAAAAAAGCCCCGCCCCGATGGTATCGGGACGGGGCTCTAATCTTAATTACTTTCTATTTCGAATCGTCCTTCTTCTCTTCCTTTTTCTTCAATTGTTTGATGGCATCGCCATCTTTCAGGCGTTTAGACACGGCCAGAAAGGGTCCAATCACCACTTCCTGTGCTTCGGTGATACCTTCCAGAATCTCGATATTGTCGTAATCGCTGATGCCAGTCTTCACCTCCACCATCTTTGCCTTTCCATTCTCATTTAAGAAAATCACAATCTTATCTTTCTTTTCAGGGGTCTTCTTATTTGCATCTTCCGCCCGATTGCTGTTGTTGGGAGGTCCGCCGCCACCGCCACCTTGAGGAGCTTGAACAACTTCCTTGCCATCAGGATTGCGCGTGGTCACGGAAGCAAGAGGCACGGATAACACGTTTTCCTTCCGGTTGGTCAATACTTCTACGCTGGCTGTCATGCCTGGGCGAAAAGGATATTTATTGCCACTTTTGATCAAATCTTCATAGGAGGTACGAAGGATCAAAATTCTCACTTCAAATTCGGTGATGGCATCCGCCGATGCTTTGTCTTTCGCCGTATTGGCAATGTTGGTAACGAGGCCAATAAATTTCTTGTTGATATTTTGATAAGCATCCACATCGATGGAAACAGAGTCGTTCAGGTGAACGCGAACGATGTCGTTCTCATTCACATTCACCCTTACTTCCATTTTATTGAGATCTGCAATGCGCAACATTTCAGTTCCACCCATGGTACCTGTTCCAACCACTCGTTCTCCTTTCTTAACACTTAATTTCGAAACAATCCCCTTCAGAGGAGCTACCACCAATGTCTTTCGGACGTTTTCACGAGATTCTTTTACAGAAGCTTCTGTACTATTAACAATGAACTTTCCGGCTTCCACTGATTGCTTCTGAGCTGAGAGATCATTCTTTGCCACTTCATAATTCTGCTTTGACAACTGCCAGTCTGCTTCAGAGATTACTTTCTGGTTCCATAGCTTCTCCTGGCGCTGATAGTCGAATTCAGCACGGGTAAACTGAGCCTGAGATCGGCTTAGGTTGGCGCGTGAGGACTCAAGGTTGGCCTTCTGCTGGCTCAGGGAGGCTTCTATTCTCTCCAATTGGCTCAACCACGTGTCGGGGCGGATTTTAACCAAGGACTGGCCCAAGAGTACGGAATCGCCGTCCTCGATATTAAGCTCAATGATCTCACCGGAAACTTCGGGAGCGACCTTTACTTCGATCACTGGTTGCACCGTACCTGAGGCACTGACTTTTTCAACGATGCTGATACGCTTTGCTTTTGCAAATTCCACTTCAATTTCCTTTGACTTGCCAATCCAGCCCATCGATTTGCCTATAAAAACTAATACGATGAGGACGACCACGCCTCCTATCAGATAATACATCAATTTGCCTGACTGTTTCTTTTGTTGTTTTGCCATTCGATGAAAAAATTATTGGTTGGGTTTAATATTCTATTTGTTTGCCTTGATAGAAGTCGAGTACCTTCTTCTTGAAGATGAAATTGTATTTAGCACGAGTTAGGTCGGACTTAGCCCGGAACAAGTCATTCTCAGAAACCTGATATTCAATGATACTTAAGGCGCCGACTTCAAAACGTTGCTTGTTCATCCTATAGGCTTCTTGTTGGGCGTTTACTTGTTTCAGGGCAGCACCATAAGACCTGGAAGCAGCCAAAGCATCATTATACGATGTCTCAATACTTTGTCTCAATGTGTTTTGTGTCTCTTTCACCGTAATATTAGCGATCTCCCTGTTCAGAATAGACCGTTGAACATTGGCCCGCGTGGCCAATCCGTTGAGAATCGGAATGGTGAGTTGAAATGAAATATTCCTGAAGATGTTGTCACTCAATTGAGAAGATTGATCATACTTCTCCTGGACCAGCGTACCGTTGGGGGTAAGCGAATATACATTTTGACCGCTTGGAAGTGTAACCCCAATCGGATTTGTTCCAACCGTGGTGGTCCCATCAGAAACAAAGCTGTTGCGCGTATTCAGATTTGAAGAGTTGGATGAGACGGACCCATTGAGGGACAGCCTTGGAAGATAACTTCCCCTGTTTGCTTTCAAAGCAAGCTCAGCGCTTTGCACTTTCAACATGGCACTCTTTATTTCTGGCATCGTCTCAAGGGCCACCTGATAAATTGATTCAGCGTTTTGATCGAGCACCAAATCTTCCAATTGAAGGTCAGGGATTTCAACTTCCATCGACTCAGAAGCGGGTACCTGCATGGACTGCTTAAGTTGGATAAGAGATAGATTGAGTGAGTTTTCCAGGTTGATCGTATTTGATTCATTCGTTGCTACCTGCGCCTCCTGGTTTAATTGGTTGGACAATGACAACGCACCGGCCTCCACTTGCTTTTTGATTCTCTCCAATTGCTGCTCACTCGAATTAAGCTGGTACTTGGCGTTCTCAAATAGTTCCCGGTTAAAAATTACGTTTGTGTAGAGTGTTACCACATTGAGGACCACATCATTTTTTGCTTTTTGAAGATCAAAATTAGCCGCAGACACGTCATGCTGGTTTTGTCTGAAAGTATTTTGAATTCTTAAGCCATTGAACAGCATTAGGCTGGAATTGACCGAAGGAGAAATCGTAGTCGAATTTTTATCTACAAATAAATTTGTGGTTGGGTTCAATGCACGGCCATAATTGTTAGCATAAGAACCAGATGCATTGAGCGATGGAAGAAAGGATCCCCTGGACTGCATCAAACTGGCACGAAATGATTCGACGTTATAAATGCTCCTCTTGATCCGAAGGTTGTTTTCCAGAGCAACGTCAACACATTCTTTTAGAGTCCACTTTTTTGCCTCCTGGCCATAGCTGGCTGACATGCCAATGAAAAGGATGGTGGCCAGCAATAAAACTTTTCTCATATCAGACTTCAGATTTGTGGTATATAAATAATTTCCTTAACCCAGTTAAGACTCTTTAAATACTCTAATGTTACGGGCTTGATGCCTGAATCCATTTCAATTACGAGGCAGGCCAGGTCAAATTTCCCTCGACGTGATACAGACATCGTCGCGATATTACATTCGTCATGTGCCAGCACATTGGCTATGAATGCGATGCTGCCCTTTACATCCCCAGCAGTAATAATGACAGTATGTAAATTCGCACTGAAGTCAGCCTTAAAGCCGTTTACCTCTGCAATATTGATGACACCTCCACCCTTACTCTCTCCAAGAACTTCGATCGCCTTCTCACCCCTCTTTACCTTAACTCTCACTGAGTTTGGGTGGAGCGTAGACGCATTGCCAACGGACTTAAAACTATACTGGAGTCCACCTTCTGTAGCAATTGAAATAGATTCTTTGATTCTTTTGTCATCCGTCTTAAATCCCAGAAGCCCGGCAAGAATTGCACGATCGCTTCCATGTCCCACATAAGTATGGGAGAAAGAATTATAAAAAATGATTTCTGCCTGCTCGGGTACCCCGCCCAGGATTTTGTAGGCTGCAAGCCCGATCCGCACCACCCCTGCCGTATGAGAACTGGATGGCCCAATCATAATGGGGCCAATCATATCAAAAATGCTACTTTTCTCTGGCATACGGCTTGAATACGATAAATCACCCAAAAAGGATGTGGGTATTACATGATTCCCATAAAACAGCCGCAAAAATAGGATTTACCTGCCATTAATCTAAGCATGGATGTGGTAACAGTCGGCAAATGAGTTAGATCATCTCGTTTGAAATCACGAGATGGATTTCCGTCCTCAAACCGCAATGGGCGCCTTAATTCCTGGGTGGCATTGATAGTCCAGAATCTCAAAATCCTCAAATTCATATTCGAAGATAGAGTCAGGCTTCCTTTTAAGATTCAAAGTAGGCAATGGATAAGGCTCGCGGGTAAGTTGGAGCTTAACTTGCTCAAGATGGTTACTGTAAAGATGTGTATCGCCACCAGTCCAAACAAAGTCCCCTACGTCAAGGTCGCATTGCTGGGCCACCATGTGCGTGAGCAAAGCATAGCTGGCAATATTAAACGGCAATCCCAGGAATGTATCACAAGATCTTTGATAAAGCTGGCACGACAATTTGCCATCGGCCACGTAAAACTGAAAAAGTGCATGACATGGAGGCAACGCCATCGCGTCCACATCTGCTGGATTCCAGGCTGAGACTATATGGCGACGGGAATCAGGCTTGGATTTTATTTGAGCAAG
>JAYVRH010000457.1:0-1608 GCA_043776495.1 Cyclobacteriaceae bacterium | reverse complement strand
TTCTTGAGCTGGATCCGGAATCTGAGCAATCGCATGAATTATTTTATGTGATTCACAGCACCTGCAACTGGAATTGGAAATTGGCGAATGAAGAATATCAAAAATACTTAGATATCAATCCAAGGTCTTTGACCCACCATGCCCTGTACAGAGCAGAGATTATAGGAGATTATAAAGGTGGAATTGAAGAATTTAATATTCGACTGGAGTCTGACCCCATCAATAAAGATGACCTAAGATTGATCGGGCGACTATATGCCCTTGACAATCAATTTATCAAAGCTAAAGAAATGATTAATAAAGTTATTGAAATCGATCCTTATCACGCTTTGGCTTATCGAATGCTGGCCTATGTAAACATCCTGGAAGGTAGTTTTCCTACGGCTTTCGAAAACTTAAAGAAATCTGAGGAACTGGATCAGAGTATTGATTGCAATGTACTGCGTATATGGGTGCTTACGAAAACTCACAGAATGAAAGAGGCAGGAGAAGTTTATGCCTTGATGGATTTTTCGAAAATTGCTACTCAACGGAGTAATTCATCAAAGGCAAAAATTGAATTTTGGTTAGGGCATACGGATGAGGGATTTCGATGGCTGGAACTGGCCTATAATGAAAAAGAATATGACGTACAGACGATTCGATTTAATCCTCAGTTTGATATTATTCGCGATCATCCGCGTTTTAAAGAGTTCATTAAGAAAGTACCTTTCCCGCCAAATGATTTATAAAATGGGATCTATCATCTCAAGTTATGAGTACGACATCTTCATATCCTATCGTCATCTGCCTTCGCCCGTGCTGCGACAGAAAAGCAACAAATTAGTAAGTTTGTAACATGGCAATCGTCCCAGGCTTTGAATACGATATTTTCATTTCCTACAGACATAACGATAACCGGAGTGGCGCTTCGGCAGGCTCAGGCCAGGGCTGGGTAACAGAGTTTGTAAAAGCATTGCAAGAAGAACTGGCAGCGACAATCAAAGAACCCATTTCAGTTTATTTTGATACGAATCCTTACGATGGATTACTTGAAACGCACAACGTCGACAAGAGTCTGGAGAGCAAACTCAAAAGCATCATCCTCATCCCCGTTCTTTCTCAAACTTACTGCGATCCAAAATCTTTTGCGTGGCGACATGAATTTTGTGTATTCAACAGGCTGGCCAAGGGTGATCAATTTGGCCGGGATATTAAACTGAGCAACGGAAATGTAACCAGTCGGATTCTGCCCATAA
Source organism: Cyclobacteriaceae bacterium (assembly GCA_043776495.1). Classification (GTDB taxonomy): domain Bacteria; phylum Bacteroidota; class Bacteroidia; order Cytophagales; family Cyclobacteriaceae; genus ELB16-189. Next base: position 370 of record JAYVRH010000457.1, on the reverse strand, counting down.
AAATTCATGATCTGGATGCAGAAGATATCACGGTCCTTGAAGCTGAAACCGCCAGTGTCATACGGGCAATAGAATTTATTTTTCATTCCCCCGGAGTCAACAGATCCCTGTCTTCTAAAGATACCCGTGAAGAAAACAGCAATAGGACCCTTTACCGGGATCAGGTGAATAAAGTGGCGAATGCTGTTAAAGGTATTATCAGTGGGATCAAGAACCCAGGCAAAGCGTATGATCATCCATCGAAAATAAATGATAGGACAAAGGAAACCGTTGATGTGGTGCAGAGAGACAAATCCCTTGCCGTGCTTCCTTTCGCCAACCTCTCACAAGATCCTACACAGGAATACTTTGCCGATGGCATTACGGAAAA
>JAYVRH010000456.1:0-1611 GCA_043776495.1 Cyclobacteriaceae bacterium | reverse complement strand
CTACGAATTGTGACCAGCCTCTCAGTTGTGCCATCGTATTGGCCTGACTCACCACCCATGCAGGCGTGTCACTCACACCGATGTAGTGTACCAGTCCGCGGCTTACGAGATCTTCAAGACCTTTCATGATTTCTTCGGTGGGCGTCCAACTATCCCATGCATGGACCCAAAGCACGTCGATGAATTCGGTATTCAATCGCTTCAGGCTTTCGCGCACACTGCGCATCAGGTTTTTGCGATGGTTGCCAGCAAAATTCAAATCTCCTGCGCGGTCTCGAAGGGAGTATTTCGTGGCTACGATAAAATGGTCACGGTCGGAAGCCACAAACTCACCCAGGAATTTCTCCGAAGTCCCTTCCGTGTAGCGGTTGGCAGTGTCCAGAAAGTTTCCTCCTGCTTTGGCATAAGCATCGAAGATTTGTTTGCTGGCATCTTTTTCGGCGCCCCATTTCCATTCGGTGCCGAAGCCCATGGTGCCGAGACAAAGTTCAGAGACGCGCAGGCCGGACTGGCCGAAGAGTTTGTAGTTCATTTGTTTTTTCGTTGATGGTGCGAAGTGGTTCAACCTTAAAAGACAATATTGGGCAGAAAAGTTTAGGAACTACGAAAAATTTACTCTTGTCTCAACTTGATCTATCACAGGAATAGGTTTAAGAAAAGCATTTAGAGGGCTGCAAAATAAATGACACATTGTTCTTTGCTGGCTCGGCCCGATTTATGACATTAACTGCCCGAAAGTTCTGCTTTAGCTTTTTGAGAAGCTTGGGGGTTTATTTGTTGATCTTGAACGAGCGCAGCGCATGCAATGAAAAGAATCCTCATACAGCTACTTATATTTTCCATCGTTATCCTGTTGGTATTCCTACTCTTCAATTTTGAAGAGTATTTTGCCGATCATTTACAGGCAATGACAGACAACAAGATTGAATACTCAATCTTAAGTTTTGTGCTATTGGTTTCTGACATCCTGCTCCCGGTCCCCTCCAGCATTGTCATGTACTCTAACGGGTTCGTGCTGGGTGTAGTTAATGGATTTTTGCTATCCATGTTTTCAGTGACGATCCTAGCCATCCTTGGATATTTGCTGGGAATGCTTGCGACGAACAGGTTGGGTTTAACCATTAGCCCTGAGGCTAATGGTCTTTTCGTCAGGTACGGATACCTGGCTATTTTTCTAACTCGTGGAGTACCAATTCTTGCTGAAAGTGTGTCCTTGGTTTGCGGTTACAACAGGGTTGTATTTAGACAATACTTATCGCTGAATATCCTTGGCTACCTGCCTGTTTGTTTTACATTCTCATTTTGTGGTCATATGGGCAGCAATGGAAATTTTTTCTTACTGTCCTTCTTCTTTGCACTGATCCTCTCAGGCCTGTTTTGGATATTTGGCAAATCTGCTGTGGTGAAGCAAGGTGAGGCCGACAATGAATAATTATTACGTCTTTAAAATATACACTAAGATTGTCTTTCTTCAACCGAAAGATATTCGAACGTTGGTCCGCAGTACCCCTTGGAAAGATCTTGAGCATCGATGGGTATAGACATGATTTCCATAGCTGGCCTTGTTAATGCAAACATCAATTGGATGGCTTTGGTGATGTTAGGCTCTCG
>JAYVRH010000455.1:0-5120 GCA_043776495.1 Cyclobacteriaceae bacterium | reverse complement strand
CTTGTCAACTTCGACGATCGGTTTGAGTTTCAGATTGAGCTCATTCTGAGCAATGGTGATTTTAAAGTCAAGGATCTGAATACGCTGGAGCGCTATCTTCTGAAAGATCTCATCAAATTCGGAAAGGGGAAAGATTTTGAGATACGGGAGATAGAGGGCTGAGGTGATTAACTTAACCCTCCTTGTACTTCTTTATCTATTTTTTCATTTCATAGTAAAGCTTGAAGATCGCGGCACCCGAGACGGGGCCGCGAACATCCTCCAAAGAGAAGGATATCACATAGAAAGAGTGCAATTCTTTGCCGGATTATTTTAGTAAAGTCGAATATATTTGAACTCTTATGACTTTTGAATTATTGCATGCCACCGTTCAGGATGCTCCGGAAATTGCCATCCTCGTCAATTCCGCCTATCGTGGTGACTCCTCCCGACAAGGTTGGACTACGGAGGCTGATTTACTAGACGGCACACGCACGGATGCAGCAGCCATTGAAGATATCATCCGGCAGCCTGACCATTGGATCATGAAATATATCGAAACGGGGCAACTTCTCGGCTGCGTGGAAATCCATAAAAGCGGTGAGAAACTTTACCTTGGCATGCTTACGGTTCGGCCCCATCTGCAAGGAAAAGGAATTGGCAAGAACATGCTTCTGGGTGCAGAGGCTGAGGCGAGGAAGCTCAAATGCCGTTCTATTTATATGACCGTCATTTCCATTCGCAAAGAACTTATTGATTGGTACGTCCGCCACGGCTACACTGCTACCGGTGAAAGAAAGCCTTTTGAATTTAATGATAAACGCTTTGGGCAACCGAAGATTAAATTGGAATTTATCGTGCTCGAAAAATCTCTGAAATAAACCCATCGAAAGAAATTTCCAATTCTTCAATCTTTTCAATGATCAATCTTCTCACAAAAATTACCCGCTCATAATCAATTCCGACCCAAACCAATTCAGGCGGACTTAATCCCGGGAGTTTTTGATATTTTTAAGGCTGCAGCATCTTATCATACAAATGCTCAAACGATCCAACATGCGTACTCTTTTATACTTCCTCCTTACACTAACCTCCACATTTTGTTTCAGTCAAAATCCTGACCTCCCGGATGATCTTCTGACAAAAGATTTTCATAAAGGCAGAAGACAAAAGCTGCGTGAGAGTTTACCTGCCAATTCTGTAGCCGTTTTATTCGCCAACGCTGTGCGCAACAGGGCCAATGATGTGGATTATGTTTACCATCAGGATCCGAATTTTTTTTATCTGACTGGCTATCGGGAACCTGAAGCCGTGCTGTTCGTCTTCAAAGACATGCAGGTGGCCGCCAATGGCGGCCAGTATGACGAAATACTCTTTGTACAGCCCCGCAATGAAATTCGCGAAATGTGGAATGGACGGCGTCTCGGTGAAGCTGGGACAAAAGAAATACTGGGATTTGAACAAGCCTTCAACAACACCGAATTCAAACGCTATAATGTCGACTTCACAAAGTTTGCAAAGATCCTGTTTGTGGATTTCAAGAATGATGTTCGTGACAGCCCCCGGGACTCGGCGGATCTGTATGATCTCATCAATCAGTTCAAGGTGAAAGTAAAGTATCCTGAGAAAAATAACGTCACCCTGAGTGTGGAGCCACCGAAAAATAATCTGGATACGCAGGGACTTGAAGTCCTGATGTCGAACCTGAGGGGAATCAAAACAAAAGAAGAAATTGAAATGATAAAAAAGGCCGTCCGCATCTCATGTGCCGGACAGGTAGAAGTGATGAAAGCAATGAAACCAGGAATGTCAGAGCGGGAAATACAAGGCATCCACGAGTTTGTCTTTAAGAAATATCAGGCAGAAGACCTCGGTTACCCTTCTATTGTTGGTGCCGGGCATAATGGTTGCATTCTTCATTACATCGATAACTATAAACCCAACATTACTTCTAAAGAAATGATTTTGATGGACCTTGGAGCCGAATTTCATGGTTATAGCGCCGACATCACAAGGTCCATTCCTATCAGTGGCAAATTCAGTCCTGAGCAAAAGCAGATTTATGAATTGGTGTTGAGGGCCCAGGAAGAGGCGATGAAAATCTGCAAACCCGGAACACCACGGCAGCAACTCACGGTGGTTTGCCGGGACGTGATCAACAATGGACTTCTGGAATTGGGCGTCATCAAAACAATCGATGAGAAACACATGTACTTTCCGCATGGTGTGTGCCATCCCATCGGATTGGATGTGCACGACCGAGGTGCAGCTAACCTTGAAGAAGACAATACGGTAACCATCGAGCCCGGAATTTATATTCCAGACAATTCAAATTGTGATAAAAAATGGTGGGGAATCGCCGTTCGCATTGAAGATGACTATTTGATCACCAAAGATGGATATGAACATTTGTCGGTGATGGCGCCACGCACCGTTAAAGATATTGAGGCGATGATGAAGCTCCCGAGTGCTCTGGATGATTTCGTTTTACCTGATATTGAAAAAAAGAATTGATTACGATTAACAATATTGTATGAAAAAGTTACTGCCCCTTCTCATCCTCTTGTCATGCTCAACGGAAGCCCCCGAAAACAAATTCGCGGAAAAGATGGATGCCTATTTTTCAAAAGAATTTGCTCCTGATGAGCCAGGCGGTTCTGTGCTCGTGATGAAAGATACAGTGATCGTCTTTTCAAAGGGCTACGGTCTCGCCGATCTGAAAACAAAGGAACCAATCACTTCAAAAACGCTCTTTAACCTTGGTTCAATTTCAAAAACATTTGTGTCCAATGGCATCTTGATTTTACAAGAACAAGGCAAGCTATCCGTCGAAGACAGTCTTATCAAGTATTTTCCAAAATTCAAAAACAAAGGCATTGCCGAAAAAGTAAAAATCAAACATCTCCTCACCCATACTTCAGGGTTGCCTGACAACAGAGAGGTCAGAAAAGACTCTATATTCTATCTCACGGCAAAGGATGCGGAGAACTGGTACCCCATCACACAAACTGATACACTTGAATTTGAGCCCGGTTCAAAGTATAAATATTCCAACCCTGCCTTTAATGGGCTTGCCCTGATCATCGAGCAAGTGAGTGGAATGAAATGGCAGAACTTCATCTCTGAAAAGATTCTTAAGACATCGGGTATGGAACGAAGTACTATCACAGACGGTGCCCATCCTGACAACGGAGTATCGCACGGATACAGGATGATTCAGGGTCAGTGGCGCGAAGATGACTATGGAGAAGAGCCTACTTTTTGTGCCGCAGGCAATGGCGGTGTTTGGAGCACTATAGAGGAACTTGCCAGGTATGAACTGGCGTTACGCAAAGGCATTTTTCTGAATATGAAATCCATTGACAAATCAGCATTGATCAAAACCTTTCCCAACTGGTCAGACAAAAATCCTCCTGCCATCGGTTGGTCATGGTTCATAGGTCAAACGGTGGACGGATTGAAAACGATAGGCCATACGGGAAGCCAGGGAGGGTTTCAGGCTAACTACGTGTCCATTCCTGAAAAGGGGATCCTGTTTGTCATCCTCTGCAATGCCCCACGGGATCTTAAACAAGTCACCGAAAGAGTGACAGCCCAATTGCGCGAACAACGCTATTTAGACAAGTAATCTTTTTGCAGGTTTTTTCAGGTTCTTCCCACCATTCATCAAATTTGATCACACAAAGTGGGCCATCTGTTTTGAAATACATTATTCTTTTTACTTTTAGGAGTTAACACCTGCCTAACCTTCACACTCATGAGTTTATTTATTAAAAAACCACTGGAGCAATTAATGGCCCAAGCCGCCACGACTGCAGATTCTGGTCAAGGACTTAAGCGCACACTCGGCCCCGGCAATCTGATTGCATTGGGTATTGGTGCTATTATCGGGGCTGGGCTCTTCGTGCGCACCGCTGCTGCCGCGAGTGACGCTGCGGGACCAGGTGTGATCATCTCGTATGTCATCGCTGGGATCGGCTGTGCATTTGCCGGCTTGTGTTATGCTGAATTTGCTTCTATGATTCCCATCGCGGGCAGTGCTTATGCTTATGCCTACGTCACCATGGGAGAGTTTATGGCCTGGATCATCGGCTGGGCATTGGTGTTGGAATATGCACTGGCATCGGCTACTGTTTCAATCGCCTGGAGTGAATATCTGAACAGTCTTCTGGGTGGCGCGATACCGTATCAATTATGCCATTCGCCCTGGGAAGCAGCGGCCGCGAGTGGAGCAACCGGAATCATAAATTTGCCCGCCATCTTTATTCTTCTCATGCTCACCTTGCTGCTGATCAAAGGCACTCAAGAATCCGCAACCGTCAACGCAATTATCGTATTCATAAAAGTCTCTATAGTCATTCTTCTTATTGTACTAGGTTGGGGTTTTATCAACCCTGCCAACTATACTCCTTTCACAATTCCTGATGGACTGCCAGGCCACGAAGCATGGAACAGACATGGGTGGGGCGGAGTACTGGGTGGAGCTGGCATTGTATTCTTTGCTTTTATTGGATTCGATGCGGTTTCTACTGCTGCACAAGAGGCAAAAAATCCCAAGCGCGATATGCCCATTGGTATTTTGGGATCGCTGTTGATTTGTACAGTACTCTTTGTATTATTTTCCCACGTGCTGACAGGGATTGCCAACTGGCAGGAATTTAAGGTGGCAGGTAAAGAAGCCTCCGTGGCTTATGCGATAAGAACGTACATGATTGGCTACGAATGGTTGGCTACGCTGGTTACAGTTGCCATACTTGCTGGTTTCTCTTCTGTTATTCTGGTGATGCTGATGGGGCAATCGCGGGTTTTCTATTCTATGTCTAAAGATGGATTGGTGCCGAGCGTGTTTTCACAACTTCATCCCAAGTTTCGTACGCCCTTCAAATCAAACATGATTCTATTCGTATTTGTATCACTATTTGGTGGGTTTGTTCCCGGTAGCGTAGCCGGCGATTTGACAAGTTTTGGAACGCTCTTCGCTTTTATCTTGGTGTGTGCTGGCATCTGGGTAATGCGAATCACAAATCCGGAAGCTAAACGTCCCTTCAAGACTCCTCTTGTACCTCTCGTGCCGATACTGGGTATCATCATCTGTTCCGCGTTAATTCTCGCACTTGATTATAAAACTCAGCTCTCTGCCG
>JAYVRH010000454.1:0-5122 GCA_043776495.1 Cyclobacteriaceae bacterium | reverse complement strand
TCAGAGAAAGCCCGTTCCAGCCATTAAAGTTTATACGGCAGCATCGGGGATACATCTCCGCCATACCGGTGCACTTCACGGATGATGGATGAATTGATTGCGGCAAACTGAGGTGAGGTAATCAAAAAGACAGATTCAAGGTCACTGTTTAGTGATCGATTTACCTGTGCGATGCTGTTTTCATACTCAAAATCGGTTGTATTGCGTAGGCCTCTGAGTAAGTAATTGGCTCCACGCTTCCGTGCAAGTTCGGCAGTCAACTCGGAATAGGTAATCACACTGATCTGCGGATGGCTGGAAAACGTTTCGCGAATTTTTTCGATCATGATCTCGATCTTGAAATAACGTCTGTCCTTCTGGCTGTTGTAACCAATGGCGATGATGATCTGGTCAAACAGCGCTAACCCACGCAGCACGATATCTTCGTGCCCTTTCGTGAATGGATCAAAAGATCCTGGGAACAAGGCAATTCGATTCATCAGTGCAACAATGATAGAGAATACAAATCAAAAAAGTGGTGATCCTGCATTTCATCAAACAGATAGCCAAATTTGAGATGCGTGGGTCGAGCGCCAAATGACACATTCCGGACGAATTTGATAAATTCCTGATAGTGTGGCGAGTTAGTTCCAATGTAACCCCACAATACAACCCTGCTGGTTGCCTGGTCAATGCCCATGGCTTTCATTACCAGCATGATGTACTTGATGTAATCAGCAAATTGTTTGATTATAAATTGGTTGTAATAAACAAGCTTCCCCGCTTTCACAAAAAGAATGTGGAGTTTAAAACGGTCAACGTATACAAATAGTGGTTGTTCCTCCGAATTTCCTGCAGAAGTCAGGACACCCTCTATCAGGGAAGCTGATTGGTGGAAGACGCTGACAGATGTATTCGCATAGACCCTCTTTAGCCATGCCATCATATCGTTTTGCACTGCAAAGATTGTGACTGAATCTGTCTTGAAATTTCGACAAGTTTGGATGGACTCTTTTCCGGTGTCAATGACCGCATTAAAAGCTAAATATTCCTTTGCTGCAGATTCAACAAAAAGCGATGCGGGTACTTGAATGAATTTGTTATTCTTGATGGAGACCCTAACCTCTTTCCAGAAACCGGCAAGGAGATATTCATGTGAATCGAAGAGCTCCTGAAGAGCATCTTGTAATTCTACCTGTGAGCCTACTTCGTTGAATACATAATCCTCAAAAAAAATCAGGCGGTCATCATCACCATCAATGACCGCCACCTGAAAATCTTTTGCCCCTATTTGGGTCAATAATATATACCGTTGAAGTTTTTCTACGTCGAACTTCTCGTCCTTGATCTTTTTGATCAGTTTATGACGTATGGCAACTGAAGACAATGTATTCTTTATTCCCAATTTCCAGCCGTAGACACATCAAAGCGGGATCCGAACCTTAAAGGTTTGCGGGCCTTTTGCTCATTGCTCTCTTTGCGGGCAGGGTTGATAGGTCTAGGATCTTTCACCTCAATCACATCAACCATTAATCCGCTGCGATCAATTTTTTTAACAAAAATATCAAACTTTAAACCTTCCTTGCCAGGAACTTCCCCGAGTGTTCCAAGGTTCGTGTTTTTGTTGAAAATATAATCAGAAAAGGTAATGAGAGTCGTGCCTTTCATAATTGCTTCGCCATTCTTCACATCGGTCAGTGTTTCGATCGTGCCTTTTTCCTGGAAGGGTGGCTCGTTTACACGTTCACCTACTTTTATTGAATAGGCCTTTTGGCTTTTAATGACTGCATCGCCCACTTTTATATTATATTCCATAAAAGTCCCGTTATCCGTAGCGCTCATAGAATAGGTCTTTTTGAAGATTCGCTCTTTTGCTGAAACAAACCCCAGTGTATCCACGCGCACGATTACTTCTTCACCTCCATAAGCTTTTTGCTTGATTTCTTCTCTCCTCTGTACGATGGGCACTCTCCCGTTTTCGATAAAACTTACGAGAGTATCCCAGCTGGCTGTGTACTTACCATTTTGCTCCTGAAATACTGATTCTGCCTCCCGGATAAGTCTGAGCCTTTCTATAATAGCGGCTTCTGTTGATTCGATGATCGCCCGATCGTCAATAACTTTCTGAACCCCGTTATAGAGGTAATAACCAAGGAAAAGGCTTATACTTAATAATACAACCGTAAGGATTTTCATCAGGTTCATTGTGGCTCTGGTTTAGCTTGCAATAATAAGTTCGTTTTTTGAGATTTTAAGGTGAATTTCAAGTTTTTTGAATCCCGAGGGTATTTTCAATCTTAAATATTCAAATATCCCCTCAAGTCCCTGATTTTTTCTACTGTTTTGGCAAACTTGAAGAGTCCGTGCTTATGCCCTTCCGGGATCGCTTTAATCTCAAATTCAGACATATATTTTAATTCCTTTATAATTTGTTCCATTTCACCCATTTCAGGGTCTGTGCCGATCCTAAGGCCTCCTCCCCTTACAGAAACATCAAAGAAAAGCTCGATGGCATGCAGGGGTGGCTGGATAAATTCACAAGCAAAACGAAACTGTCCAACCTGGATGTCAAGCCCGGTCTCCTCTTTAAACTCCCTGATCAAATTGGCCTCAGCAGAGTGACCGAACTCCAAGCCGCCCCCTGGTGGGGCCCAAAAGTCATGAGGGTACAATCCTCGATGATTTATCAGAAGGAGATTATGCCCTTCCCAACACAATGCGCTTACCCGGGTTCTAACCCGATGGCCGTAAATTTTTTGAACTGATTTGTCCATCAATTAATTATTGCTTCATTATAGCACTGAATACTTAAATTTGTAAAAAATCACGGACTATGAAGAAGTTATTTTTTATCCTCCTGTCGATTGCGGCGTCTGTTGGCTCAAGCGCACAAAGCAATGGTCCAGTCATTAGCTGGGAAAAATCGACCCATGACTTTGGTGACCTGGTTCAGGGCGATAAAGTTGAGCATATCTTCAAGTTCAAAAATACAGGCAAGGAGGCTTTGCTTATCACCAACGTTCAGGTGACCTGTGGCTGCACAACGCCAAAAGGGTGGGCTCGTGATCCAATCGCGCCGGGCCAATCAGGGGAGATTACAATTGCCTTTAATAGCCTTGGAAAATATGGAAAACAAAATAAAGTAGTGACGATTATTTCAAATGCCGTGAATCCAGAAGGAGGTCAGATATCATTCGTTGCAAATGTGCTTGATAAGAAGGTGCCTTAGTTTGTATTTGATGATTACAGCCCCCATGCGTTTCGCTAATCGAGGTCAAAAGAACCACTAAAGAACTTACGAAGACCACAAAATAATTTTGTAGACATTTTCCGTAGTGATCGTTGCGCTTTCGTCGTGTTCGTTGTGGCCCCTTTAGTCGCTTTTTAGGAATCAGAGGCTATCCATCTAACTCGGCATTCGCTCTATAGCCGAGGTCAAATTATTAGCCACAGATGGCACAGATTTTCACAGATGATTCTATCAGTGGTAATCTGTGCTATCTGTGGCAAATTTAAAGATTCCATAGCCAACGTGAGCGAGTTAGAAATCTTGTTTTGCCTTGCTCAGGTCTTGGAATCTGCGGGAAATGTATTTGAAGGTTTTATTTTCATCTTTTTAGAAACACCAAGCCACTCCAGAGCCATCCCGCCATCAGTAAGATTCCTCCGATAGGAGTAACAGCTCCCCACATGGTTTGATTCGTCAGTGAGAGGATATACAAACTTCCACTGAAAATAATAATCCCTATCATATACAATATGGCGGAAATTTTTAGTGATGGAAATTTTTCTATGAGTATTCCTGTAGCAAGCAACACAAATGTGTGATAGAACTGGTAGCGTACTGCAAGGTCGTAGGTATCAGCCCTTCCGGTCATCGTCAGGGTTGCTTTTAAAGCATGGGCACCAAAAGCTCCGAGACCAACCGCGAACAGTCCCAATACCGAGGCAGTAAGTAATATATTTCGTTGATTCATTCTGTTTTATAATTTCTGTCTCCAAATATCGCAGTTCCGATCCTGACAAGGGTGCTGCCTTCGCCTAGCGCAATCTTATAATCTGCACTCATTCCCATCGAAAGTTCCTTCATTTGAATATTAGCAGGCAGTAGGCCTTTCTTTAACTCGTCAAATTCCTTTTTCAAGCCCTGAAATTCCCTGCGTATTTGCTCAGAGTCATTTGTCAAAGTGGCAATGCCCATGAGCCCCTCAATCCTCACAAATTTTAATGAAGCTGTTTCAGGGGATTGTATCATCCTATGAAGCTCTTCGAGGTCTAATCCAAACTTTGTCTCTTCGGCAGCAATATAAGCCTGCAATAGACAAGGGATAATCCTGTTAATCTTTTGGCCTTGTTTATTGATTTCCTCCAGGAGCTTCAGGCTGTCTACTGAATGGATCAAAGAAACAAAGGGGGCAATGTATTTCACCTTGTTGCGCTGGAGATTGCCAATGAGGTGCCACTCTACTGCTGAAGAGAACTGTGGTTGTTTTTCCATGAGTTCCTGAACCTTATTTTCGCCAAAAATGAATTGCCCGGCGGTAAAGGCCTCCCTTATTTTTTCAACAGGATGGGTTTTGCTTACGGCTATTAACCTGGCATTAAATGGCTTAACCTCCGCCTGGAATTTCTCTATGTTATCTTTGATTCCCATTCTATCTTTAACCGTTTACTCATAAGGCTGACAAAAATATGGCTATCCTTGGTACGTTACTGAAAAGAGGAATAAAACTTCGCGAAAATCTCGAGCAGGAGTATTCTTCACCTTTTGAATTGCAGAAAAATGAGTTGAGAGAGCTGCTGATCACTGCCCGTAACACCGAATTTGGCAAGTATTACAGCTTTCAGGAAATCCTAAGACACTTTCGAAGGGGACAAAAAGGATTCTACAAACATTATCAAAAGATACCCCTGCATGATTACACTAAGTTGTACGGTAACTGGTGGCATTTGGCACAGAAGGGCGCAAAAAATATTTGCTGGCCAGGTCGGGTCAAATATTTTGCCTTGAGTTCGGGCACGTCGGATGCCTCTTCCAAGTATATTCCAGTGACGAAAGAAATGACCAAGGCGATCCAAAAGACGAGCATTCGCCAGATTTTGACCTTATCTAAATACGATTTGCCTTCTAAATTTTTTGAAG
>JAYVRH010000453.1:0-1613 GCA_043776495.1 Cyclobacteriaceae bacterium | reverse complement strand
TAAAACTGGAAGCAAGTCTTTGCCACTAAGGCTGTAGACCTTCCATTTTTTATTTTGTTCCAGACCGATGAACCCATTGGCGATTACCTGCGCATTGTTAATAAGGCTTAGTCCAATCCGGAAACCTGACTCATGCAGAACAAATTTCCCTGAATCTGAGGAAAGCAACAGATACCCGAGGCCTATTTCTTTTGCCTCCTGAATTTGGCCGGGCCACAGTACAGTTTCGTTTCGCGCGAGCAGTCCGCGCGATGTTACAATGAGACGATCGTGGACATCGCCACAACGATAGTCGTCCGAAATATTTTCAAATTTTGGTGCGATGACTTCTGTTCCTTGCTCATCCATAAAGCCGTAGAGGCCCGACTTGTAGGTGGGGACCCAATAGTACTTGTTTAACTGCTCTACCTGTCGGAGGGAATCAGTCATCCACGAACCATCAAAAATATCCCCATCCTCCGCCGTTTGCAGTTTGTATAAGATATTTTTTGCTCTCCCAGACCATTTGCTGGATTGATAATGCTCAATGAACCATTGGAATGATTTGACTGTGCCCGATGCCGTTGAACGTTCAAAAATAATTTTTTCGACCGGGGCATGATAGGGACTTTCAGGATACTGGTTGTGGAATTTGATGTAACTGAAAAGATGGTGGTCTTTGGTTTTATCTTCAAAGAGCAGTTTGTCATATCGGGTTTGAGCGTCGCTTTTGCGGTGAGAAGCTGGATATTTCCTCATAAACTTTTGAAAGCTGTACCAGCTATTAATTTTCAGCGCTTCAAGGAACGCAACTTCATCCCGCAACTCTATTGCTGATGGCACCTGCCTTGCAGTCCGGTATTGATCGATAAAATATTGATAAGAAGCCTCTGTATTGACACGCTTGGCATTGTCAAACGAGGCGCTGTCAATTTTCTCCGAGAGTCTTGAAAGCAGGAGGCTGTCCAATGGAATTTTCTTCAGGTGATCGCGCTCCTTCATCGTGGTGATCAGAAAAATTCGTTTGGATTTTTTGGCGTAAGCATAGGCGGAGTCAATATTAAAAGCAGGATTGGCAGGAGTAAAATAATAGAGCGACAACAGGTACCTCGGTTCAGAATCAAGCGAATCTTTGAACATCGCTTTTCTGATGCTTTGTTCCACCTTGAACCATTTCCCTTTGTCCATGCGGCCCTGTGCCAGTTTTTCAGGGCTTATCTGCCCCAGGGCGGGGAGCACTGCAAGAAGGATAAAGGGGAGGGCGTAACGATTCATCATTATTAAAACGAAAGCAAGTTTCAATTATTCGATCATATGAGGAAATCCTGTAGTCACTTTGTCATTTGCCCTATTCAGCATTGTGTTTTCATCCAAGGCTCAAACCAAAGGGGCAACCACCCGGACTGCAAATTGTTTTAAAGAGTGGTATTCCTTTTTTAAGGAAGGAGGTGCCAACACGGTGCCCAATGGAACGAATGATGTGATCATTTTGCTCCGCAACGGAGATTACTCAGAGTGCTTCCTGGGAAAAATAGATGTTGCACGGGGGTGTGTTGGCAGGGAATATTCACGTTCAAAAAATAGATGGTAGTATCGGCTAATTTGACAAATCAGTAAATGCTGCCTATTAAGAA
>JAYVRH010000452.1:0-1613 GCA_043776495.1 Cyclobacteriaceae bacterium | reverse complement strand
GGCGCTCACTCCTTCATGGCTGCCTTTTGTGATATTTCGTTTTCTGGGTGGCATCGGTGTTGGAGCCTCTTCTGTGGTGGGCCCGATGTACATCTCTGAAATTTCACCGGCACACTCACGTGGAAGACTGGTGGCGCTCTTTCAATTCAATATTGTGAGCGGCATCCTAATTGCTTTTGTTTCAAATTATTTACTGAATGGCATCAGCGAGGAGTCCTGGCGATGGATGCTGGGTGTGCAGGCAATTCCTTCTCTTTTGTATTTTTCTTTGGTCTTTAGGGTGCCGGAAAGTCCGCGTTGGCTAATGAAACAACAGCGTGAGGAGGAAGCAAGAAAGGTGCTGGATGAGATTGGTGAGGAAGAACCGGTGCAGGCGATGAATCAGATTCGCGAATCTCTTGAAAGTGAACAAGGAAAAGAGGAAGAGAAATTGTTTTCTGGAAAATATAATAAGCCAATTTTCTATGCTACTGCATTGGCCACGTTCAATCAATTCTCCGGGATCAATGCGATCATGTATTACGCACCCCGCATCTTTGAAATGACAGGTCTTGCAAAAGATACGGCTTTGCTTCAGGCCATCTCTATCGGTGTGACCAACATGGTTTTCACTTTGCTGGCCATTTCCGTGATTGATAAGTTTGGCAGACGCTCCCTGCTCATTACTGGTTCATTCGGCATGGTGTTGTTTCTGGGACTCGTGGCGTATGCTTTCTTCACCGGAGACTTCGGTGGCTATCTGGTAATGCTGTATCTCGTTGGGTTTATTGCATTCTTTGCCTTCTCACAAGGAGCGGTGATCTGGGTTTTTATATCTGAAATCTTCCCAAACAAAGTGAGGGCCAAGGGCCAGACTCTGGGAAGCTTTACACATTGGATCATGGCCGCCATCATATCCTGGACCTTCCCCATTTTCGCAGAGTCTTCACAGCTGGGAGGCGCGTATGCCTTTTCCATTTTTGCGTTTATGATGTTTTTACATTTATTCTTTGCCTGGAAAGTCCTGCCAGAAACGAAAGGACAATCATTGGAGGGAATACAGCGATCGCTGGGGATACATTAATCGTTCGATACCTTCGGCATCGGGCAAATACTTAATGTCCCGTTTTCTATAAACGTTGCATCCATCCGGATGCTCTTATCAAGCAATAGGCCGAAACTTATTAGTCTCATTCATTTTGTCAGGAAAACAATACACCCTATACTTCAAACCTTAAATCTGAAAAGGCTAATTTTCGTGATGCGGATAAAGTCAATCTTAAGTTGATTCTTATTGATGCTAAAGCATCATACGTTTATAGAAGTAATATTAATTATCAAAGCCGACTCCAGGGGAGTCGTACAACCCAAAATGTCCACCTATTCTCAAATCTATATTCAAACCATTTTTGCTGTAAAGGGCAGACAAAATCTTATTCAGCTAAATTGGAACGATTGTTTAAATACATAACTGGAATCGTTCAAAACAAGCATCAAAAGATGCTCGCTATTAATGGAATGCCTGATCACATTCATTTTTTCATCGGCATGAAGCCATCATGTTGCCTCTCTGACCTGGTTAGAGAGGTCAAGAAATCATCAAATGATTTTATCAAGGAGAATAAATTCACGGA
>JAYVRH010000451.1:0-1616 GCA_043776495.1 Cyclobacteriaceae bacterium | reverse complement strand
TTTAAGCTTTAAACTTCTCCCTAAACTTTCGAATGATTTCCTGCCAATCCAGCGAATTCATACTTTAGGATGAATGAATTTGATACGCCGCGCCGCACTTTTGGTTCACAATCGCAAATCAAATGAGTTCTCCTATCTTCAACATTTAACCCCTTTTTATGAGAAAAATAATCCTGGTCTATGGCCTGATCGCTGCGGCGGTCTTTGCCATCACAATGTTTGGCGCCTATCCTTTCTGGCAAAATGGTGCCATTACCTTTGAAAATGGTGAATACGTTGGATACACCTCGATGGTCATCGCACTATCGATGGTGTTCTTTGGGGTAAAATCATTTCGGGACAATCATCTTGGCGGAACGATCAGCTTTGGCAAGGCGTTGCAGGTCGGACTGCTAATTACCCTCGTTGCTTCCCTTGGGTATGCTGTTTCATGGGAATTTTACTTCAATATCCTTGCCCCGGATTTTATGGATAAATATGCAGACTTCAGCATCAACAAAGCAAAGTTGGGTGGCGCTGCCGAGGCTGAGATTCAAAAGATTTCAGCGAGTATGGAAAGTATGAAGGAGATGTACAAGAATCCATTGATTCGGTTTGGGGTTACCATGATAGAAATATCGCCGGTTGGAATTCTCATAAGCTTTATCAGCGCAGGCTTACTCAGGAAAAAGGATTTCCTGGCAACCCAACACGCCTAGCAATGAAGCGGGTAACTGGAATTGGGGGCATTTTCTTTACGGCGAATGATCCGCAAAAATTAAAGACGTGGTATGAGCGTCATCTGGGTATTGGGGGTATTTTTCTTTCGAAAGAAGTGGGTCTTGCATCACAACCTGCCTACACGGTTTGGGATGTTTTCTCAAAGTCTTCTAAAATGTTTGAATCCTCTAAAAAAGAATTCATAGTCAATTACAGGGTGTACGATTTGGAATTGCTATTGTCTGCTTTGGAGAAAGAGGAAATTCAGATCGGAAATGTTGAAACTGATGTTAACGGCAAGTTTGCAAGCATCCGGGATTTGGAGGATAATAAGATTGTACTGTGGGAGCCCAGCGTCTATGTTCCAAAAGTTCCTCAGCGCAAATTGGATCGGGCAACCGGCATGGGAGGTATTTTTTTTAAAACAATCGATCAGGCGAAACTCAAGGAATGGTATCGAATCCATTTGGGATTTAACATCACACAATGGGGCTGTACATTTCAATGGATCGATCCAAATGATGCTGAGGCAAAGGTTCCTGCCCGAACTGAATGGAGTCCATTTCCAGCAGACACTCAATATTTTCAACCCAGCCCGAAAGAGTTCATGTTCAATTACAGGGTCAAAGACCTGGTAGCATTGCTTGAGAATCTGAAATCAGAAGACGTAGAGGTCGCCGGGGAAATTCAGGAATTTACATACGGCAAATTTGCATACATCCTGGACCCTGAACAGAATAAGCTTGAACTATGGGAGCCGGAGGACGATGGATTTTAGTCACTGCTTTAATTCGCCGTGAGCAACACATCTCTGTTTCTCAACCAAATTGCCTTTTGGAGATACTTCTGACTTTTAAAAATATAGTGATAAGTGAATGGAAGCGTAAGAGCCGCTCCAACGAAGGCAACCTGACCTG
>JAYVRH010000450.1:0-5134 GCA_043776495.1 Cyclobacteriaceae bacterium | reverse complement strand
GATGGTCAATCATGAAGTCAGCCAGTTTATCCAGATCGGTGTGCATCACCGGCAGGATGTCAGCTTTCCCATTTTCAAACTCCAGTGTTCCGAAAGCGATCTTGGCTTCAATTGGCTCAACTACTTTTGTAAATTCCATAACGTCCTTCAGAAAGAAGATTTCTTCAATTCGGAAAAATTCATCCCCCTGGATGATCAACAAGTAATTCCGTCTATTGATAAGCCTGAAATCGAAAGTTCCATCTTCGCGCAAAAATTTTGGTGACACCTCTACACCCTGGTCAAGGTCAATGACGGAAACAATGCCAATCATCGGTCGGCCGGAACTATTTTTTAAGGAACCCTTGAGTTGGGCTGTTGCTTCCGGTTGGGCTTCCATTGGAACGACAAAGGAAAAAAGGTCCAGGTTCTTTTTATCTATTTCCTCCGACCGTGCATAGTACAGATCCTGTGATTTTGAGTCGATGGTAAAATAATATTCACTTCCCGCACCATTGACGAGGGGTCCGATATTTTTGGGTTCACTCCATACATTATTTTGCCAGTCCGATTTATAGATATCAAAGTCGCCGAAGTTGAGCGGGTGACCATTGGAACTGAAATAGAGCACATTAAATTTATGATGATAGAAAGGACTTACCTCGCTGTTCACTGTATTGATAATTGGCCCTGCGTTTTGAGCCTTACCCCAATTTCCCTTGTTATCTTTCACGGCGAAATAGATGTCAGAAAGTCCAAAACTACCAACGCGGTTGGAGGCGAAATACAGCGTGTCGCCTTGGTGTGTAAGTGATGGGTGTGAATCCCAGCCACTGCTGTTGATGCGAGGGCCAAGATTTTTAATATTGACCCAAGTGGTATCACCGGACCGTTCAGCCATGTATAGATCACAATTTCCAATTGACTCAGGCGCGTTACATCGAGAGAAGAAGAGAAATTTTCCGTCAAGGCTGAGACAGGCAGAGCCCTCGTTGTAGCTTGTATTGATGCGTTTAAATTCTTTTGCAGGTCCCCAAAATCCATCCGTGCGTGTCGTGTAAAAAAGATCTTCATCGTAGCTTCGCTCTCCCTGTTCATGTTTATGGCGTTTGGAAGTGAAAAGAAGAAGGTTGTCAACATTTCCGATCGTCGGTCCGTAATCTTCTTTTTTGGAATTGATCTCATCCCCCATATTCACCAACACTGCACGGGGAGGCTGTAGGGTATCAATCTCTTTTCTATAGTCCACCAGCTGATAATAATATTCTAAAGGCACATAATATTTTTTCTTGTCCCGTTCAATAGAATCGTATTCTCGGTAAACATCATTAATGTTTAGTCCCTGCCGATGATGCTTGAGTACTATCTTGTAAAGCAAAACTGCCTCACCAGGAGGACCAAATTGTTTGGATAGCTTTGCAAGTTCCCAAAGCATAGCCGTGTTTTCATGGAAGTTCTGAATCCCAAAATTGCTTACGTAGTTTCTTAATTCTGAGTAATAGGCTCCGGAAGGCCCTGTTCGTTCGAGTTTTAACAATTTCTCCATTTTGGGAGCATCGTAGTAGTATGAAACCTTGTTAATGTTCGGAAAGACAAATATGCCAGACTGACTGAACCGAGTGAGAGAATCGTTTAGCTGGACCGTACCGCCCTCATTAAATTTTTTCTTTTGTTTTTGGGCAAAAGATGAAGGTGCAAAAAAGCACAAAAGGGCGATTAGAGGAAAAAAATAGGGCTTCACTGGTCGGAAAAAAATTGAATTCGCCACCGGGTCACCGAAAGTTGAAATAATTTTGATTGATAAACAATGCTTTGGCACCCGTATTGACCATATTGTTGAGCTTTGAAAACTAACAGACGGCACAACGTAGTTGTGTCATATTGGCATTCACATCATGTTTAAAAACCTGGAAATCACCCCCAATATCCAAGAGGACTCAGAAGAACTTATCCAGCTGATAAACCCTGAGCAAGACTCCGATCTTAAGCCTGAGGAGCTCCCGGAGGAAGTGTCCATACTCCCCATCAAGAACACCGTACTTTTTCCTGGTGTCGTCATTCCCATTACGGTAACACGCCAAAAATCAATTCGACTGATTAAGAAAGCATATCAAGGGAATCGTATTGTCGGGGTGATCGCGCAGAAAAGCAAGCAGATGGAGGAGCCTGCGATCGAAGATGTCTATCGCTTTGGCACCGTAGCCCGCATCATTAAAATGCTGGTACTTCCAGACGGAAATACCACCATTATTATTCAAGGCAAAAACCGGTTTTCAGTGAGGAAATTTGTTCAGGAAGACCCTCACCTTACTGCACACATTGATTTGCTCATCGAACCTCGGTTGGATTTGGATAGTAAAGAGGTCAAAGCGCTGGTTCAATCGCTCAAAGACGCTGCTGGTAAAATACTACGCCTGAATCCTGACATACCACAGGAAGCCCAGGTGGCGCTCGATAATATTCAAAGCACTTCCTTTCTGATTCATTTCCTTGCTTCCAACCTGAATGTAGAAGTGAGCGAGAAACAAAAGATTCTTGAAACCTCTAACATCATTGACCGGGGTACCTTGTTGTTACAATACATGCTGAAAGAAATCCAGATGCTGGAGATCAAGTATGAGATACATAAAAAAGTACACACCGACATCGATCAACAGCAGCGCGACTATTTTTTACGTCAACAGATTAAAGTACTGCAGGATGAGTTGGGTTATGATGGCCCTGATAAAGAGATCGAAAAATTAAGGAAGCGCGGAGCGGATAAGAAATGGCCCAAGGCGGCAGCGGCCCATTTCAACAAGGAACTTGACAAACTTCAACGGATGAACCCTCAGGCTGCGGAATTTCCTGTTTCGATGAATTACGTTGAGCTCATGCTTGATTTGCCATGGGAGGATTTTACAACAGATAATTTTGATTTGAAACATGCCTCAAAGATTCTGGACAAAGACCACTTTGGCCTTGAGAAGGTTAAGAACAGGATCCTTGAATACCTCGCTGTGCTGAAGTTAAAGCAAGACATGAAGGGGCCTATCCTTTGTTTGTATGGACCTCCAGGTGTGGGCAAGACTTCATTGGGGAAATCCATCGCCAGATCTTTGCAAAGAAATTATGTCCGCATATCCCTTGGTGGTGTGCATGATGAGGCTGAAATCAGAGGTCATCGCAAAACCTATATTGGAGCGATGCCTGGAAAAATTATCCAAAATATAAAAAAAGCGAAATCATCAAACCCGGTTTTTGTACTCGATGAGATTGATAAAATCCGCACGGACTTCCGGGGTGATCCCTCCTCTGCTTTGCTAGAGGTACTGGACCCTGAACAAAACAATTCATTTAATGACAATTACCTCGAGGTGGAATATGATCTCTCAAAGGTATTGTTCATTGCCACCGCCAATTCTCTTGACACCATTCAGCCTGCTTTACGCGACCGCATGGAGGTGATCGAGATTACAGGCTACACCGTGGAGGAAAAATTACAAATCGCGATCAAACATCTTGTCCCAAAGCAACTGAAAGAGCATGGGCTAACCCCGAAGGATGTCAAATTCACAAAACAAGGCCTGCTTAAAATTGTTGAGCACTATACAAGAGAATCAGGGGTCCGCAACCTGGAGAGAAAAATCGGATCTGTGGTGAGGAGCGTAGCAAAAGCGGTAGCCATGGAAGAGAAGGCAGAAAAGCTGATCAGTGAAGAATACGTAGTAAAAATTCTTGGGTCGGAAATTTTTGATGAAGAACTATACCAGGATAATGAAACCGCAGGGGTTGTTACAGGCCTGGCATGGACACAAGTGGGTGG
The DNA here is from genome assembly GCA_043776495.1 of Cyclobacteriaceae bacterium. Taxonomy (GTDB): domain Bacteria; phylum Bacteroidota; class Bacteroidia; order Cytophagales; family Cyclobacteriaceae; genus ELB16-189. Next base: position 1,350 of record JAYVRH010000450.1, on the reverse strand, counting down.
AGATATACTGTTTGTTGAATCAAGCGTGAGTCGGGGCAAAGGCCAGCTCACACTCTCCGGCCAGCTCGGCGATGTCATGAAGGAATCTGCAGTAGCGGCCCTTTCCTACCTAAAGTCCAACGCACAGACGTTGGACATTGATCATCGGGTTTTTCAACAATATGATCTTCATGTACATGTTCCGGCGGGTGCGGTACCAAAAGATGGCCCTTCTGCGGGAATCACGATGCTTACTTCTCTTGCTTCCATTTTTACCCAACGCAAGGTAAAATCCAAACTTGCCATGACAGGGGAGATCACCTTGAGAGGAAAAGTGCTGCCGGTGGGGGGGATTAAGGAAAAGATCCTCGCCGCAAAACGCAGTGGCATCAAGGAGATTGTACTAAGTGCAAAGAATAGAAAGGACATCGAAGAAATCGAAAAACACTACCTCAGGGGATTGACATTTCACTATGTGAATACGGTGGAAGATGTCTTAAAGAAGGCGTTGCTGAAAGAAAAGGTGAAACATCCGGTTGAGTTTAGTCTGACCGAGGAAAGGAAAGGGTAGATTTTTCATAAGCCTCCTTGACATTCCTTGCTTTGTAAACTTGTTGAACAATTCGTCGCGGTTAACTTTGCCGCGCTTTAAAACTTTTAGCCGATGATGAACTCCAGTGCATTAACACCTCAGCAGATTGTAGCCGAACTCGACAAATACATCGTCGGACAGGATGATGCAAAAAGAAATGTGGCCATTGCCCTGCGCAATCGTTGGAGAAGAATGAACGTGAAGTCGGACATTCAGGAGGATATTATTCCGAACAACATTTTGATGATCGGCGCCACGGGTGTAGGGAAAACGGAAATCGCCCGACGCCTTGCCAAAATAGCGGACGCTCCTTTTGTAAAAGTGGAGGCTTCAAAATTCACTGAGGTAGGTTATGTAGGCCGGGATGTCGAGAGCATGGTGCGGGACCTTGTAGAGCAATCCGTAAACATGGTAAAGGCGCGCAAGAAAGAAGAAGTGAAGAGTAAAGCGGCCGTTGTGGTGGAGGAAATTATTTTGGACGCGTTAATACCTGCCATCAAGTCACCCACATCAAATGCTGGATTTGCCTCTTCCACGGATCCGGATGAAATGCCTGCTACGGACGGCGAACTCAATGAACGGACACGAAACCTCTTTCGTGCCAAAATCAAGAATGGGGAGTTGGAAGATCGGAAGATCGAGATCGACGTGAAGCAGGGTGGTGGCGGGAATGTTGGGATGATCGGCGCCGGTATGATGGATGAGGTATCCATGATGAACTTGCAGGAAATGATCAGTGGGATGATACCAAAAAAGGCGAAGAAAAGAAAAGTGACCGT
>JAYVRH010000449.1:0-5150 GCA_043776495.1 Cyclobacteriaceae bacterium | reverse complement strand
TTTGAGAAATAGGCTTGAGAAATGGGAGTCGCTCCTCCCGCATTTTTGTAGTTGACATCTGCGCCGCCTTCGACATTCTTTTTCACGGTGGCCAGATCGCCCGCCAGGCTGGCGGTGATGAGTTCGTCGTTGTTTTGTGCCAGCAGTGAGCAGGAGTACACGACCGACAATAAAAAGAAAATAATTTTTTTCATAGATAGAGTTAGGTGTTAGTATGATATCAAACATTCATGGTGCATTAAGGTAAGGTTATATGCGTAGAATTGTATTATGTGGGCGGAAAATCGAGACAAAGTTTTGCCAAAAAGGCTTAAATGAAGGATTTTATTTCAGCAAGGTTGAAAACAGAAATCAGGATCACGCCATCTTGAATACAAATACCAAATGGTGCGATGAAGCCTATGCCTGCTGAAATGCTGAAGATTTCGGTAATCGTTCTGGTAACGAACGCGCACGTCGAATTTTTTTTCCGGCGCATAAAATTGTGCAAGGATTAATAAGAATTGAAAATCAAAAGATTATTTCTTACAAGCAGGTTCGAACCCCTCAGCTCCCACACAATTAAAAAAACCTCATTATTCATTGAGGTTTTTTTATGAGTTGTTAGCACTGGATTTCCCGATTCAAATATTGGTTGAAAACTTTGCAATGACAGCTTCCCTGGCTTCGCGGTGCTTGCAATAACTGCAACGGTAGTGCTTGATCAGCAAGCCTTCCTCAGACGACGAAGGCTTTCTCGTGACTTCCTCGGAATGAATCTTCATGGTTAAGAATCCGCACTCTCCGCACTTTTCCGCATGCTGATAGCCCATGTATTTTTCAACCAGCTTGAACCCGGTCTTTTCGTCCAGCCACACATCATATTCAGCGGAGTGAATGGTGCTGGCCTGATCATCAATCTCGCTCTTGTCGAGGTGAACCGATTCCTCTTCTTCGCTTAACTTCCTCATCACATTACCAGCGGGAGAAATGCGGGGCGCGTTGCGAATTCTCTTCAGTCTCCGCTCGACCACCGGCGGATACAAGAGCCGGACGCTGCTTGCAAGCACCAGATAGGCGACGACCGAAAAACCCGCCAGGAAAAATAATCTGACGTAGGGAAGCATGGATGCCGATACGGGAATCCTGGGACCCAAAACCTTGTTGAGATATAAGGCCACTGCAGCAATGAGGGCAATGACCGCATACCAGAAGTACCGGATTTCATGCATGTTGACGTAATCGTATCGGTCTTTTGGATTCTTTACCATGAACGTGCGCATCTCATGGTACAGCAGTATCAGAATCGCAACGGCCACGAAAAAAATGGCACCGTAGACCAACCATGAATCCGCGGTAGCGATGGGTGTAGAATCATTCATAACAAATCGTTTTTTGGTATACCAAATTAACCCTTTATCGCTTAGCAAAAAGATGATGGTGGTCAGCATTCCAGAAATTGCTAAGAAATGAGCCTTACTGGCCAAAAAAGGGCATAAATTAACTGGAAAGATCAGTTCAGGGTCCATCAGCTTGATGGCTCATTGTCATTGATTCCGTAGAAAGTCAGGAGTTCGACCGGTATTGAAAGTCAGCTCCAAGTTAAAGATCGAGCGCCCCCTTATCGGGCTTTTTTTCTTAATTGGGTTCTTTCGGAATTAGCTTGATAGAATGTCACCTCATCATACACCCAGAGTAAAATGTGGATGCCGCAGGTGATGCCAATGGAAAGTCCGGCAATGTTTATGAAAGAATAGCCGAGGTTTCGTTGCAGCGAACGCAAAGCAATGATTAGATCGTTCTTGTACATTTGGACCGTTTTTCACGCTTTGTTCCAAATTTAAGGTCAATACCATTATGCGTGCCAACGAGTTAAATAATGTAATAAGGATGGATAACACTACCCAATTGAGGCCCGTCCGGTTTCATCATGGATGTGGGGGGTTCGATCACATGGAATGGAATCCAATCCGTTGGTACAAATCTGGTAGCTAACTCCTACATTTGTACTGTGATCGCAAGAGAAGCTGAAAAAAAACTTCGTCAATTGGCCCGGCAATTCCGCTCGGTGGCAGTGGTGGGGCCACGTCAAAGTGGGAAGACCACACTGGTACAAAAGACCTTTCCCCGAAAGGCTTATATATCATTGGAAGACCCGGATGAAAGGCTCCTCGCATCCAATGATCCTCGCGCCTTTCTCAATCGCTTTAAGAATGGAGCTATTCACCTGGGACCTCACTCAGCAATTATCAGATCATAGCGGTCCCGCTGGATCTCAATGAGCGAGGACCTATACCGGTTGAGAAATCCGTTTTTGTGATTTACGCGGCAGCTTTGCGTAAGAATGGAAAAGCAGCCGAGGCGATAAAACTCGCAGCCAAATTTAAGAATACAGTATCTAAGGATGACGATTATTTACAGTCGCAGCTTTTATTGTTTAACGGCCGCGAGGATGAAGCATTAAAGTTGTTGGCTACCGTAGAAATCGGTTGGTATAACCTTAACCTGTGCTCTGTCAATCCCATCTTTGAAAAGGTGATGGATGATTCCCGGTTTAAGACATTTATTAAGAATAATTCTGATCGGTTAATGAATCAACGCGACCGCATTCACCAACTTGAAAACAACGGCTATCTACCAAGGCCAGAAGATTTTTTTCAGAAGAAATCGGAAAGCACGTCTTAAGTGCCTCCAATAACCCCTGTGACACAAGTTTAATTCGCAAATCGCGAATCGCGAATTAAGAACTATTGCTACCTTTGTTCTTTAATACAGCCATGAAAAAGCACAGTGGTATGCGTCCGCACGACATCGTCATTCTACTCAAGATTGCTGCTAAAGGCAAGCACCCTTGGTTGATGAAGGACCTCTCGCACGAACTCAGCATCAGCGCCAGCGAAATAACTGAGAGCCTGCACCGTTCCCGACTGGGGGGATTGCTTTCAGGAGAGAAAAAACAGTTGATGAAACTGGCCCTGCTGGAATTTTTACAATACGGGCTTAAGTATGTTTATCCTCAACAGCCCGGTGCCTTAGTGAGAGGGCTGCCCACTGCTTATTCGGCACCACCATTATCGTATGACATTATTAGCAATGAGCCAATCGTATGGCCATATGCTGAAGGCACTGTTCGGGGGCAAGCCATTGAACCACTACATCCCTCCGTTCCAAAAGCCTGCTCAATAGATCCTAAATTGTATGAGCTTCTCGCCCTGGCAGATGCGATGCGCATCGGAAAGGCGAGAGAGAAAAAGCTTGCCATGGAAGCGCTGAAAGAAAGGATATGTTGAAGAACACCATTGTCAATCGAGGGGTCATAAAGAAAATTGCTGTTGCCTTGGGCGACCTTAACGAACGGGTAATGTATGTAGGGGGCGCAGTAGTGAGTTTGTATATTAACGATCCCGCTGCAGATGATGTTCGTCCCACCAAGGACATCGATATTAGTTTAGAAATCGCTTCATTGGGAGAATTAGAAGTTGGTGAGATGACATCTTCGTCCATGAGCATCATTTTTATAACACCTACTTTTGCCCTCCTGATCGCACGTCCTTGAAAACTTTTAAGAAAGTCGCCCTTTATTCCTTTCTGACGCTTTTTGTGGTGGTGGTCGGGTTGCTGGCGTCCGTCTTCCTGTTCAAAGACCGGATCATCCAGCAGTTTATAAGGGAGGCAAATAAGAATTTGGGGACACCTGTCAAGATCGGGAAGATCGAAGTGTCTGCCTTCCTGGATTTTCCAAACCTATCGATAGTGCTCTACGATGTGTATGTAGAAGACAGCCACCCCGGCGACCATGCACTGTTGACGGCCAAGAAAGTTTCCTTTGTTTTGAATACCCTTGAGGTGTGGCAAGGCCGATACACCATCCGCGGCTTGCAAGTACGCGACAGTGAAACAACTCTTCTAATCAACAAAGCCGGAAAAAATAACTACACGATCGCCAAATCGGATAGCACGGGTGGCTCCGTGTCGTTTGATCTCAAGAATGTAAAGCTGAAAAATACACTCGTCACCTATGTGGATTTGTCCGGTGGCCTGCATCATGAGTTTTCCAGCACCGACCTCGTCGCGACCGTTGTTGCAAAGGGTCACATCTATCACATTGAAGCCAATGGAGATATGGTAAGCGAACAAATTGGCATTGGAAAATCGATCTGGTTCCGAAAAAAGGTTTTTGATGTGACGGCCATCGTCGATTATGACGACCACGCGCGTTCAGTCAAAATTCTTCCGTCACAACTGCTGCTGGATAAGGCCAGGTTTGAGCTAAGCGGTGATTATTTATTCAAAGACAAAGATCTGATTGACCTATATACCATCGGCAAGGACACAGACATTCAACTTCTTTTGTCATTTCTTCCGGCCTCCATGCGCAACCATTTCACTAAATATCAAAGCAATGGTGATGTGTATTTTGATCTGAAGTTGAAAGGTGAAATCAGTGACAATAAAAGCCCTTTGCTTTCGGTTTCTTTCGGGTTAAAAAACGCAACACTCTTTCATCCGGATTTCAAGTCACGGATTGAGAATACCAACCTGGAAGGGTCCTTTGCTACGCCTTCCCTATCGAAACTGAATGACGCTGAGCTTTTCCTGAAAAATATTTCCGCCACCCTCAACGGAGATCCATTCACTGGAAATTTTGTGTTGCATGATTTTGATAACCCTTATGTCACCGCTGATTTTCATGGTGAACTCAACGCGGCCGATGTGCTGAACTTTTATCCTATTGATGAAATCAAGGAATTGTCTGGAAGGGTAAAGGCAAATGTGTCGCTGGATGGCGAGGTGGCCCTCTTAAAAAATAAAACCACAGCACAACAGGTCCATACCGAAGGAACGATTGACTTGCATGATCTGAACTTCCTGCTGGGTCGTGACAAACTTCTCTTCTCCGGCCTAAATGGCGCATTGCAGTTTACCAACAATGACCTGGCGATGAGCGACCTGCGGGGCCGATTTGAAAATAGTGACTTTGAACTCAATGGCTTCTTCAAAAATATTGTGACGTTCCTCATCTTCGAAGACCAGCCCATCGGCATTGAAGCAGATTTGAAATCAAACTTCCTTGATGTGAACCAGTTGTTCGCCATCGGCTTTGGCACCAATGAACAAGGGCCCTACAAATTCAATATTTCCCGCAATCTCAATCTTAATTTCACATACAA
>JAYVRH010000448.1:0-19360 GCA_043776495.1 Cyclobacteriaceae bacterium | reverse complement strand
CGATTTACTCATAAAAGGGCTTGCCATCCTCATTTGAATAAATTGATCCTTTCCAATTCGCTCGCGGGCTTGGTCCAGGAGGTACTCACCCAAGACATCTCTTTCGGTTAAGAAGTCCTTTCCAAACCGAAACTGGTCCTGGATCTGATGCTCTTTATAAAATGTTCTTACAGCATACCCATTCTGAAAACAATATATGATCAATGAAAAAATAAGATAGATGAAAAGTTGAAAGGAAACCTTAAAAACTGTTTTGTAAAGCTTTGAGCCTCTCAACACAGAAAAAAAGAAAACACCGAGTATGAGGGTAACTGAAAGATTGCGTTCGAAAGTATAAAACTGCAGGCCGAAGACAGCGGACGCAATTAACAGGACGATGACGAAGGATAACTTTTCTCTTCCGATCAGGTGATTACTCAAAGAAAAGAATACATGTATAAACAAAAAGCTGCTGATGCACGCTATTAATACTGCACCGAGGGCTACCATTCTTACGACATCGAACGATAGTGTCTGAATAATGTCGAGAGAAAGCGTTGAGTTGTGATAAATCGCTTCAATAAAATCATAGGGGAAAAGTAAGGCAAAAAAGCAAGTGAGTAGACAAAGGGCACCAGCCAGGATGCGGTAAAACCCTTCAAGCTGTAACAACCATTTCACAACTTTAAATTTCTTAAAATCGAGGAAAAGGTATCCAACGAGTAAAAGCAGCGCAACACAATTAAAGAACAAATCACCAATCGATCCATTTAGGGAGGAAGATGCAAATACTTTTGGGTCAAAAATTTCATCAGGAAGATATAGGCCGGGGAGCCCTATCATAATCATCCCGAGCCGGGTACTTAACAATCCAATGAATAAAACCAAGAACGCCAGGTCATAAGCAAGTTTCCGTTCAAAAACCTGCTTAAATCTCCACCAAACATACAGCAACAATGAAAAGCCCGTAAGAAGCAATAGAAAAGAGAATGTGCTCTCGTGAGCTTGGAGATTTTGGGGGAGAATGCGAAATACAGGTTTTCCATTGACAAAAACCGGGTGACCAGCGGACTCGTAAGGTCCCAGAATTTGAATATCTCTTTCCGGAAAAATGGTGGTGTTCCACTGTGGCGAAAGAAAATTATTAATAATCGGATAGTGATCGGATAGCATTAACACACAGAACAATGAAGACCCATCATCGATTGCCCATCGTTTTATCAACGAGGCGCCGCGTGGGGAATCTATAAAACTGATGCTATCAATGGAGGCTAGTGGGCCAATGTCAGGAAGAAATGTGGTGCGGTTCCAGACCACAATCGTGTTTCCATCCACTTGCAAAAAGAAATGCCTGGCCTCATCCCATGCCCTTGACGAGACAGACAGTTGATCTTCTATCAGAAGCTTCGCTTCCTTTTCAATTTGAATGAATTCATCGGCAAGGTTACGCTGAACAGCATCGTGGAGTTTCTCATTAAAATTCGCCGAGTATTGCAAACGCACCAACCATCCGCTTCCGATTAGCAGTCCCGACAATAACAACAGTCCTACACTTCGTACGTTCATAAATACTTGTCCTACGAAGATACCAAAAACTGTCTTTAGGACTCCGAATCGGATCGATAATGAAGGCCTCCAAACCAATATAACCAGAGGATTCGCGAAGAGCGAAATGAGGCAGGTGTTGCGATCAATGCAAGTGCGGCGATGAGAATAAGGTAAATTGCTTCCGGCAGTTCCACGAAATAATAAAGACTTAGTCCAAATGCAACCAGCAGCACTACGTTAAATGCGTAGGTTATGAACATCGCCCCAAAATAGAAACCAGGCTCTGGCTCAAAACTTGCACCACAGTTTGAACAATGAGAATTCATTTCTGAAAAGTGGGAAATTCGGGAGAAGGGGTATTTAAAAATATTCCCTTTTCTACACGCGGGACACTTACCGAAGGACAGTGCGCTGTTGTAGGTCTTTTCTTTCATTTGATTTACTGGTGCGGTACCAAAGGTAGCCGATAATCACGACGGCCAGGTAGGGAGCAAAAAATAGATACATAATTCCAAAATTAATCCCCGCTGCAATACCGATATCTCCATTGCTAAAATTATTCTCAAGTGTCGCCCTGCACATAGCACACTGAGCTCCCGAAGGAACTGTTACTGATACAAGCAGAAGCAATGAGACTAATATTTTCACTTAACCTGGTAGTATGGACTAATCATTAAATAGACAACAACTCCCGTTATGGCAACGTATAGCCAAATCGGAAATGTAAATTTAGCCAATCTCTTATGTCGTTCAAAATTCCCGGCCAGGGCCCTAGAAAAGGTGAATAGCACAAAAGGTATCACCACCACCGAAAGCATAATATGGGAGATGAGTATCCCAAAATAGATAGCTCTGATGGCTCCATGGCCCCCAAATGGCGTTGCTTCGGTGGTCATGTGGTAGGCAATGTACAAGACTAAAAATGCCGATGATAGCGCAATACAGGTCTTATTCAAGACTTCATGCAAGGCACGCCGTTTATTCTTTATAGCCCAATAGGAGGTTATTAAAAGAAATGCCGTAATCCCATTGAGGGTGGCATAGATCGGAGGTAAAAGAGAAAGATCATATCCCTTTATCGGCGGAATACTAAAGAGGATGGCCACTGACAACGGGATAATGATCGACAATGGTACGATCCACTTACGAAAAGGCTCTTGTTGCTCCGGCATCCTAGTATTTCTTCTGTAAAATTTTCAATTCAACCCTAAGTTTATCTTCCTCCTCCCTCAAGCGAAGATCATAATAACCCCTGATCCTCCCCGCATTATCAAATAACACCGATTGCCATGGATCGTTCAAAAGAAAAACACATCTTTTTGACTGGTTGTAAGCTGTACTGTCCTGGAAGAGATCATGAGCGTCTTTTATCCATACTTTGCCTTCACCAAATTCATTTCTAATATCAGAGTGAATCTTTTTAAAATCCAATCCCTCATTTGGAAAAATAAGAAGATTGGCTTCAAGCATAGGGCCGGCAATATCCCTGAAGGCTTCCGGAAGAAGATAAGGTTGGCGGTAGTCAATATCGCAACCTGAAGGTGGAGCCTCTACTCCCTCCTCATAATAGACAGGTATATTAAACTCATTTTTTCCGGCATATTTGAGGAAAACGAATATCATCCCCGGCAACATCAATGCAAGAAATAAATACAGGAGTTTTTTCAACTTATTGTTTAAAAAAAGAGAAGGCTAACGTTTTTCAAACCTTAGCCCTCCAATTGGGAAAAAGAGTATATGACTATTAGTAGGTAACAATCTTTGTACCCTCATAAACAAATGCGACGAGCATCCAGACAACAAAGATCATTGGAATGAGGACCGCCCAGAAAAGTACTTTCACTTCATATTTTAAATGCATAAACTCCCCGACGATGTACCCTGCCTTCACAATCGTTAGTACAACAAAAAGGAAAGTTTTTGCAGGACCATGAGGCATAGTGAACGCGATGATAAACTCCCCGACCGTCACGGCCAACAGAATTCCTGCCACACGCCAGAGTTTCTTGATTTTTTCAGTATCAGGAGGAAGTACGATTATCTGAGGTTCGTGATGTGCCATTGTATTTTAATTTACGATTAAACAAGATAGAAGAATGTGAATACAAAGACCCAAACAAGGTCAACGAAGTGCCAGTACAATCCCACCTTTTCCACCATCTCATAGTGACCTCTCCGATCATAAACGCCTGTGGCCGCATTATAGTAGATCAGCCAATTGAAGAGTACGCCACTGAAAACGTGAAAGCCATGGAAGCCGGTAATGAAGAAGAAGAAATCAGCAAAAGCAGGTGGCCCATATTGATTTTCATGCAGGTTTGCTCCCTGGATTATTCGTTGAACCCATTGTCCGTTAACAACTTCTGACATGGGTGTTCCTTCACCTGAACCAATGATAAAATGGGTCCATTCCCAAGCCTGGCAACTTAAGAAAGTCAAGCCGCCTACAATTGTCCAAAGCATCCATTTTTCAACCGCCTGTCGGTCCATGCGATGACCTGCCTCTACGGCGAGCACCATTGTTACCGAGCTCATGATCAACACAAATGTCATGAATCCTACAAAAACAAGGGGCAACTCCACACCATGAACAAAAGGGATGGCGTCGTATACTTTTTCAGGGATAGGCCAATGAGTTGTAGAAAAGAAAAAATCATTTACAGCCCCCTGATAGGCCGGGTTAGAAGATCTTACCAGTCCGTAGGTAATCAACAAACCCGAGAACGTGAAAGCATCCGACATAAGGAAAAACCACATCATGAGCTTACCGTAGCTCACTCCCATCGGGGATGTGCCGCCATCCCATACGCTTTTACCGTGGGATACAGCAGCGGTTGTTTGTGACATAGAGCAGAGTTTACAGGTTTCTAATCAGGGGCTAATCTACTACTGAATCGATGAATTACCAATCAGGATTTTATCGATTTATCAAGAAAAATATGAATAAATAAACCCAAAGGCCACCCAAAAAATGCCAGTACGTAGTGCACATTTCCATCTGGGCCATGTTTTTGGAATGTATCCTTAATTGGATCGCCGAATTCAACACGATCAAAAGAAAAATCACGGCGCTCACAATGTGCAAGCCATGTAACCCTGTGAGTACATAAAGGAAAGATCCCGACGGATTTCCAACAAAATAAACGCTGTTTCTCACCAGCTCTCCCCATGCCAAAAACTGCCCCACCAGGAAGGCAAGACCTAAAACCGATGTAATACTGACCAGCAATTTGACTTGGTGAATGGCATCCTTCTTTGCAGCAAAATATGCCCACTGCATGGTGATGCTGCTAATCATAATAATGAACGTGGTGTAATAAAACAGTTCTGGCAATTCAAAGTACAGCCAATTTCCCTCTGCCTCCCGAACTATATAAGCCGATGTCAGAGACGCAAAAAGCATCATGACGCTTGCCATGAACAGCCACATCGCGAACTTCTTTGGATGCATCGCCAATTGCTTCTTTGGCTCCTCCACAATCTTCATCTCACTCCTCAACGAATTTTCCATAACTGTATTCTGAAATTATTCTAAACTAAAGCGGTCAAATTTTATCCAACAAATAGGCAATCTGTACGATTGGCAAATACAAAAATGAACCAAACATGATCCTTTTAGCAGATTGTCGGCTGCCAGTTTTCATCAATGAGAATGTTTGGGCAAAAAAAGCAACGCCGCACACCGTCGCAACAATCGCCGAGTCAAGGCCTGTCATCCCAAACTTGGCCGGTAACAATCCCAAGGGAATGAGAAACATCGTATAAATCATGATTTGGATGGCCGTGTTCAAATCCTTCCCACCACCGGAGGGCAGAAGCTTGAATCCTGCCTTCTTATAATCATCGTCTGCAACCCAGGCAATGGCCCAGAAGTGTGGGAACTGCCAGATAAACTGTATTCCAAAAATGATCAATGCTTCGTGTGTGATCGCCCCAGTTGCAGCTACCCAGCCCAACAACGGTGGCAAGGCTCCCGGAATAGCACCTACAAAGACTGCAATTGGTCCAACTCGCTTTAGCGGCGTGTATACAAAACAGTACAACAGCATGGATACAATCGACAAAGCCAGTGTGAGCAGATTGGTGAATTTCCACAAGAGGAAAAGGCTCACGAGGCCACATATACCTGCAAAAATCAAGGCTTCAGAAATACTAAGTCGGTTCGTAGGAAGCGGACGCGACTTTGTGCGCTCCATTAATTTATCAAAGTCTCGTTCTATAATCTGGTTTACCCCTACTGAAGCACCCGATAATAAGAAGGCAGCTAATGTGAGGATAGAAAGGATAAACCAATCGACCGAACCTCTGGTCGCCAGCCCATAACCGAACGCCACAGAGAAGGCTACAAGCATGGAAAGCCTGGGCTTCAACAAATCCCAGAAGGCCTTCGACTTGAATGTAAAATTCAAAGAATGTAGGCTATGGCCTTGTGCTATCATCTATGTGTTTGTTTTTATTGAAGCCATGACATTCGCCTGCAAATAAACCTGAAAGAACCATCCAAACGTCACAAACGCCAGCAATAAATGTACAGGCTGCAATGAAGGAGGGACTGCAAAGTAGGCCATAGCCGTTCCAGTTAATAAAGACAACAAAATTAGCACCAATGGGGCAAGAGTTAAAGAATATTCAGAGGTAGTTTTTCGCAGCTTGAACCACAAGATTACCTGTATCAAGAGCACTGCCCATGAAAAAGAGCGGTGGAGGATGAAACTCAGTCCGGCATTCTCAATCCATTCTTCCCTGCTTACGGTGCCTGCCAGGCGATCCAGAATTTCCCTCACCTGGGTGCCCAGAAATATCTGTGTTAGTAGGACCGCCATGCCTGCGATTAGCCAGATTTTTACATTTCTTCCTTGCCACACCCTATCCTGCCCTGAGCGCTCCAATAGCCAGATTAAAAGGGCTACCATCGCCAGTGCAAGAAACAGGTGGACTGTAACAGTCCATGATGTCAGATTGGTTGAAACGACAATGGAACCAAACCAACCCTGGAAAATAACCAGAATTAATAACGCCAGCGAACCATTAAATAATTTTGGCGCCAGCCGCCGTGTGTTCCATGAAATCACAAACAGAGCAATTATAAGAAAACCTATCACTACACCCATCAAACGATTAACATACTCGACCCATGTCTTGTTTAAATTAAATTCCGATTCCGATAGAATGGATTTGTCGTACAGGATTTGTTTGGAAGTCGCTTCCAGTCCAATCCATTGCAAGTATTGCGCAAACTTCTGATTCTTCTTCTCACGATGGGATGCGTATTGTCCCTTGTAATTTTCCGGCAGCTGGCTTACTGAAGTCGGAGGTATCCATTGTCCAAAACATCTAGGCCAATCAGGGCATCCCATTCCAGAACCCGTGCTGCGCACCACCCCTCCAACGAGTACTAAAAAGTAAACAGCGACCAGTGTTGATAAGCATAGCTTATGAAAACGTCTGGTCGCTGTTGAGTTCAATTATTTCTTGCCGCTCAGTGCTTCTCGTCTATCACAATCGCACCGGTGTCTCCCATTTCCAATTTGACTAGTTCATTTTCATGAGGCAAATTCGATTCTGGTGTTTCTGAATAAGGAATTGTTTGCGGAATGTAATCTTCCTTTGCTCCAGGCTTGCTATAATCATAAGGCCACCGATAGACTGTCGGAATTTCACCAACCCAATTGCCATGCTGCGGATGACGAGGCGTCGTCCATTCGATGGTATTCGAATCCCATGGGTTGGCAGGCGCAAGCTTTCCTCTGAAAATACTGTAGAAGAAATTAAATAAGAATATGAATTGCGCCGATAACGTGATAATCGCTGCGACGCTCACCAACATATTTAGATCTGCAAAAGAATTAAATGTTTCGAAGTTGGTCCAAGAGTAGTACCTGCGTGGAAAACCAGCAATACCAATGTAGTGCATTGGAAAGAAAACCAGGTAAACTCCTACAAAGGTGAGCCAGAAGTGAATTGATCCAAGTCGCTCATCCATCATCCGTCCAAACATTTTTGGGAACCAATGGTAAATCCCTGCGATCATTCCGAAGAAAGAGGCGCTGCCCATTACAAGGTGAAAATGAGCTACAATAAAATAGGTGTCATGTAATTGGATGTCTACTGCTGAATTACCCAGGAATAGTCCCGTAATTCCTCCAGTCAGGAAAAACGAAACCAATCCGATGGAAAACATCATCGCTGATGTAAACTTGATATTCCCTTTCCACAGCGTAGTAACATAGTTAAAAATCTTCACCGCGGAAGGCACTGCGATTATGAGTGTGAGCAGAGTGAAAATAGACCCAAGGAACGGGTTCATGCCCGTTACAAACATGTGGTGGGCCCAAACGACAAACGATAGGATCGTAATGAAAAGCATCGAACCCACCATCGCCTTATAACCAAAGATAGGCTTACGCGAATTGGTAGAAATGATTTCCGAAGTAATTCCAAGCGCTGGTAACAACACGATATAAACTTCAGGATGTCCGAGGAACCAGAACAAATGCTGGAACAAAATCGGGCTTCCGCCTACATGCGGCAATGCTTCGCCAGCAATATAAATATCGGAGAGATAGAAACTAGTTCCGAAACTTCTGTCAAAAATCAGCAGTAAGGCAGCGCCAAACAACACAGGAAAAGACAGCAACCCGATGATGGCGGTGAAAAAGAAAGCCCAGATGGTCAACGGCAGACGGGTAAAAGACATGCCATGGGTGCGCATGTTAATAATGGTAGTAATGTAGTTGATACCCCCAAGCAGCGTACTCACTATAAAGAGCGCCATGGATATGAGCCAAAGCGTCATGCCCAGGCCAGAACCCTGTATTGATTGAGGCAAGGCACTTAAAGGAGGATATATTGTCCATCCACCTGCGGCAGGGCCGGTTGAGAGGAAAAGCGAGGTAAACATGAACGTACTCGACAAAAAGAAGAACCAGTAGGAGAGCATATTCATAAAACCTGAAGCCATATCACGGGCTCCCACTTGGAGGGGAATAAGGAAATTGCTGAATGTTCCGCTCAGGCCTGCGGTCAATACAAAGAACACCATGATCGTGCCGTGCATGGTAACCAGTGCAAGGTAAAATTCAGGGTCAAGTTTTCCTTCGGCTGTGATCCAGCCTCCCAAAATAGGACGAAGCCATTCCAGGGTCGCATCGGGAAATCCTAATTGCAAGCGAAAAATAACTGACAATATTCCACCAATCAACGCCCAAGACATTCCTGTAATCAGGAATTGCTTCGCGATGACTTTATGGTCCTGGCAGAAAATGTAACTCGTCCAGAAGTTGCCGTGATGCTCATGTTCGTCATGATCATCGTGGCCGTGTACTTCAGTCTTTGCGTGTATATCTAAAGTTGCCATTGTATTTTTTATATTCTATTTAACAATTGAAACAGATTGTGAAGCTGCATGCTGGGATGAACCATTGTCAGGTGCCATTCCGGATTTTATCATTGCAAACTCGCGCAACTTCTCAGGGACGAATTTCAGGTAATCCGGATTTTGTTTTAGCCAGGATTCCTGACTTGTTCTCCATTTCATAAAAGTTTCCTGGTCTTCAACTATTACTGGAAAGCGCATGGAGAAGTGCCCTTTTCCACAGATTTCTGTACAGGCCATTTCGTAGTTAAAATTTGGATTGCCTGTTTCTTCCCGCATTTGCGTTGTGGTTTTCAGCGGGATGAACTTGAATACTGTCTGCATGCCTGGCACCGCGTCCATCTTCACACGGAAGTGCGGTAAGAACACACTATGCAGCACGTCTTTTGCTCTAATCTTTAATAATACTTCCTTGTCCACGGGAAGGTGAAGCTCCAGTGATTTAAAATCATCAAAAGAGCTAGCGTCAGAAAGATCAAGTCCAAATTCATTGGAAGTATCGATTAGTCTGAAGTCTATCTTTCCAAGTTCCTCATCCTTTGGACCAGGGTATCGCGCGGTCCATGCAAACTGCTGCCCTACAAGTTCGATCACGACAGCATCTTTTGACGCTGGCCCCGTGATGTCATTCCAAACACGGAGGCCCCTGAAAATAAGCAATGCCATGACGACGGCAGGCACTAATGTCCACAGGATTTCAAGCTGGTGGCTATCTGCGAAAAATGTTGCCTTTCGACCTTCTTCATATTGATACTTGTACAAAAACCAAAACATCGCAAGAGATATCACGGCAAAGGCGAATACGCAAATGGCCATTGTGATCCAAAATAAATGGTCCGTGATTTTCCCATGCTCGGAAGCCACCGGAAGGGTATACTTGTCAAAGTGAGCATACGAGTACCAGAAGAAAGCCACCAGGCTCGATATGCTAAATACCATAAAAAGAAATGCATTGATCCTGTTGCCCGGGCCGACCTTCTGTTTTTCTTCTTTTACTAACCCAACCAAATTGCCGATCCGGAAGATCATGAACAGGATCACCAGCACCAACACCACTCCTACTCCTATAATTATATTCATATATGCTCTTTCTTTAGCGTTCCATTTCTAAATATGATGACCGAGACTTTCCTGCATCATTGGATCATTCTTAGGTACAAGAGGGAATTTTGTTAAGCTGGTGAGCGTGATAAACAAGAATGCCGCCACAAACATCAATGCTATCCCAATTTCCAGCAAACCCAGCCCTCCCTGCCCCATCATCACACCCGGGGTTACCATGTTGAAGTAATCAAGCCAATGTCCTACGATGACAATCGGACACACTACCTTTAACATTGATATCTGACGTTTTGCATCCCTTGTCATTAATAACAAGAAGGGCAGAACAAAGTTTAAAATCAGGTTGGCGAAAAATATCCAACTGTAAGGCGCTACCGTTCTGCGTTGAATAAAGTACACCGTTTCTTCAGGAATATTGGCATAGAAAATCAACATGAACTGACTGAACCAGATGTACGTCCAGAAAATACTGAAAGCAAAAACGAATTTCCCAAGGTCATGCAGGTGGTTGGAGTTTACCACTTTTAAGTAACCTGCCTCCTTTAACGAAACCGTGATAAAAGTGATGGTTGCCAAACCGGTGACCCACCAGCTTGCAAAGACATACCAGCCTGTCATGGTGCTAAACCAATGGGCATCAATGCTCATCACCCAATCCCAGGCAGCCATAGAAGAGCTTATTCCAAAAATAATAAGGAAGATGGCAGATAGTTTTCTAGAGGTATGCCAATGTTCTAGTGAGCCATCGATGTCTTCTGCCAGCATTTCTTTCTTAATCCAGGTAAAGAAGAGGTACCAAAGGCCAAAGAAGGCCACCATTCTCAAAACGAAAAAGATGGGGAAGCCACCTGCCGCCATCGGCCAGAAAAAGAAGCCGCTTTTACCGTCTAGAATTTTGTCGTAGTGTTCGCTGGTTTTGTCATACAGATTGGAATGTGTCCAATGGAATACATCTCCCTTGACCACGAACCAAAGTACCAGCATCATGATACCAGCGATTGGAATCCAGTGGCCCATTGCCAGTGGAACTCGCTTCAATCCTGCAGACCAGCCAGCCTGTGCGGCATATTGTATCGCAATAAAAAATAGACCAATTATTCCCAGACCAGTAAAAAACACATTGTTCATCCACAAACTGGTATAAATTCTTTTCAGCCAAGGCGCAGTCGCATGATGCTCTTCCTTTACAGATTGTTCCCCTTCGGCTGGCTGAGCGCTGGCCAAAAGGCTCTTAGAAATCTCTGTACCGGCTTGCGCCTTTCCATGTTCCTCTTCGGTGCCGCCCGACATTGCCATAAATACACCAATGACAAAAAGCAGAAGGCCTGCTCCGAACAACATAAAGAGCTTTGATCGGGTGCCCGATTTGAATTCGTATTTTTCGTCAGCGATTGTGTGTGTCTCGTTCATTGATGGAATCGTTTAACAATTATTTCTGCTTCTGTAAAGCCTTCACGTACTTCGCAATCTTCCAGCGGTCTTCCGGATTTACCTGTGAACCATGTGAGCCCATAAGGCCTGCTCCGTAGGTAATGACATGGAATATGTGTCCTTCCGTAATTCCCAAATAAGCATCTCCCTTCAGATTCGCGACGCCTGCATATTTATCTGAAACTTTTCCATCGGCCATCCCTTTCGCTCCATGGCAATGTTTGCAATAGGTCTCGTATAATATTTTTCCTTGATCAACGAAAACAACGGAAGAATCCAACGGGCTTCTTAAACGTGCTGTTACGATTGGGACGCTGTCCTTTGGCACATTCTTTCCGTGGTAGGGCAACCAACCATAAGGATTTCTTTTGATAGTATTTGGGGCGGGTTCGCGCATATTCATTCGATTGGGATTGTATTTATTTGAGTTAAAATACTCACCCCTTCCGTTGTCAAGGGAGTTGACCCACGTTCCTGCACTTTCATCAGTGATCTGGGAGAGCGGTTCATAAGCCACCGAGTGATACATGTTTGGTGCATACTCACGGCCCGGGTTATCGCCATGTGCTGTACATCCCCAAAGAAGGACTGCAACGGATAGCCCAATTAGAATATTATTGATGCGCATAGTCTTCATTTAAACTAAAAACTTTTTTCATTTACTTCAGAAGCCCCGGAAGACTTCAATATCTGTTGAATTTCACTCTTGCCAATCTTATTGGCCCCCAAGTCAATGGCCATCACATGTTTGTCGTTGGTACTCCTCAAATCATACTGCCTGGGCCACTTGTAAGGTTTCATATCACTGACGATCAGGAATGTTCCCGCCATTCCGAAGGCGGACAGGAGCACTGTGAATTCAAAAGTGACGGGAATGAATGGCGGTATGTTGGTGGAGTTTTTTCCTCCAATGATCATGGGCCAGTCATAGCCCAACATCCATATCTGTGTGAAGAGTGCAAGGCAGGTACCGGTCATACCAAACAGGAAAGCAGCAATAGGAAGTCTTGAGCGTCTGTAGCCCAATACTTCGTCCAGACCATGCACGGGGAAGGGTGAATACACCTCTTTGATTTTGACTCCCTTATCACGAATGGTCTCTACAGCATGAAGAAGAACATCCTCGTCATCAAAAATTCCAACTAAAAAATTTTCCTTATGTGCCATGGTGAGCTCTTTTTAGTGTGTTGATTTCTTTTTTTCTGAAGTGGCCTTGATAATGCTCTTTACCTCCGCCATGTTGATTACAGGGAAAAACTTCGCGAAAAGCAGGAAACATGAGAAAAATATGCCGAATGTAAACAGGTACTGGCCAATGTCGTACATCGTTGGGTGAAACATCGTCCAACTTGAAGGGAGGTAATCACGATGAAGTGAGGTGGCGATAATGACAAATCGCTCGAACCACATACCCACGTTTACAATTATTGATAGAATGAAAGTTCCCACCAGGCTTGTCCTGATTTTCTTAAACCAGAAAAGTTGAGGTGAAATCACATTGCAGGTCATCATTGACCAATAGGCCCACCAATATGGACCCGTGGCACGATTGATGAATGCATATTGTTCAGCGGGCACCTGGCCATACCATGCAATAAAGAACTCCGTGATGTATGCAACTCCTACAATAGATCCTGTGATAATGATGACGATGTTCATCAACTCTACGTGATAGATTGTGATGTAGTCCTCCAATTGGAAAACTTTTCTTGTCACCAGAAGAAGTGTGAGCACCATCGCGAAGCCTGAGAAGATAGCACCCGCCACGAAGTAGGGAGGAAAAATAGTGGTGTGCCAACCAGGGACCACCGATGTGGCAAAGTCCATTGATACGATTGTATGAACGGAGAGTACAAGAGGTGTTGAGAGCCCGGCTAAAATCAGTGCCACCGATTCGTAACGCATCCAGGTTTTTGCAGCTCCGTCCCATCCAAAACTTAATGAGTTGTAAATGCTTGCACGTACTTTATCACCACTTTTCACAGCCCGGTCTCTGATGACGGCAAAATCAGGGATCAAACCCATGTACCAAAACAGCAACGAGACGGAAAAGTATGTTGAGATCGCAAAAACGTCCCAGAGCAATGGGGAATTAAAATTCACCCACAACGAACCAAACGCATTAGGCAATGGAAACACCCAATAGGCACCAAGCCACAAACGACCCATGTGGAACGCTGGAAAACTGAGTGCGCAAATCACGGCAAATATTGTCATTGCTTCAGCTGCGCGGTTGATAGACATTCTCCAACGCTGACGAAATAATAAGAGGATCGCAGAAATCAGTGTACCGGCGTGACCAATGCCCACCCACCACACGAAGTTTGTGATGTCCCAAGCCCAACCGACAGTCTTGTTGAGGCCCCATACCCCAACCCCTCTCCACAATAATATCCAACAGCAATAAGCGCCGTAGGTTAACAACACGAGGGATACTCCGAAGGCCATCCACCACAAACGTGTTGGCTTTCCTTCAACCTGCCGGCTAATGTCGTGCGACACATCGGCTACGGTCTTCCCACCGGTTACCAATGTTTCTCTTAAAACTGATGATGCTTGCATATGATGAAGTTCCGGGTTTCTGTTCTAAAGTTATTTTTATGCGTGTTCTTTTGCTTCGTCCTTGTTCCTGATTTTCGTGAGATAGAAGATGTTGGGTTTCACGCCAATGTCTTCCAATACCCGGTAAGCGCGCGGGTTGCCGATTTTCTTATCGATGCCGTAAGGGCGCTTCTCATCGATTCCAATCTTAAGCAGCTTGCTGATTGCGCTTTCAGCATTATTCATGTCGCCGAAAACAATTGCACCCGATGAGCATGCAGCCTGACAAGCGGTCACTACTTCGCCGTCTTTTACAGGTCTGCGTTCTCGCTTGGCAGTAAGCTTGCCCGACTGAATTCGCTGAATACAGAAGGAACACTTTTCCATCACGCCCCGTGAACGTACTGTCACTTCAGGATTTAGGACCATGCGACCTAAGTCTGTATTCATCGCGGGGTTCACATTATAAAACTGCTGATTGTCGTGATATTTAAACCAATTGAATCGTCTCACTTTATAAGGACAGTTGTTGGCACAATAGCGGGTACCAATGCAGCGATTGTAAGTCATTTGGTTAAGACCTTCTGTGCTATGGGTAGTGGCCGCAACAGGGCATACCGTTTCGCACGGGGCATTATTGCAATGCTGGCATAGCATCGGTTGGAAGACCACTTCCGGATTCTCTGAAGCTTTCTCCAATTCTGAATAATTGCCATGTTTGCCATCACTGCTATAGTATCGATCGATTCGCAGCCAATGCATTTCGCGGCGTCGGATCACTTCATCCTTTCCAACCAGCGACACATTATTTTCAACATTGCATGCTACAATACAAGCGCCGCATCCTGTGCAGCTATTGAGGTCAATGGACATACCCCAATGGTGATTTTTGTAATCATGCCCTTTCCATAAGCTGAGCGTAGAAGGGTCAACTTTCTCATCCCATTTAGTAACTTTTGGATAATCACGACCTGCGCCGGGATTTTTCTTGAATTCACTTAGTACAGATTCCTGAATGACACTTTCTCGCCCCATGTAGGTCTGGTGAGTTTGTGTTTGCGCAAGCTGAAATGCGTCGTCCGTTTTTGCAAGGGTGACACCTGAAGTGATGGTGGTGGTAAGCGAACCGCTTGCCCCAATCCCGATAAGTGGGTATGCATTCACACCAAGATTTTCGGCTACCTTTCCAACTTTCGTTCTTCCATACCCTACGGAAAGCCCAATCGTACCGGGTGCCTGTCCAGGTTGAATCAGGATAGGAACTGTTACAGACTTGCCCCCTGCAGTAAGTGTACCTAATTGTGTATTGCTTTCGCCATCGTTAGTAAACCCAAGTTCCCTGGCATCTCTTTGTGAAATGGTGAGTGGATGATCCCACACAACCTTTGTGATAGGATCTGGCAACTCCTGAAGCAGCGGGTTATTGGCCTGAGATCCTCTTCCCACAGCATAGCTTTCAAATACTCCTAATTCCAATCCAGTGTTCGTTGCATTGTAAGTGGACGCGATGCTGGTGGCGGCGGCACTTACATCACCCGCGAATGACAATTCTTTGAAGTCATCCGAAGGCAATTCAAATACACCCTCATAAAGACATTTGTCCCACCAGGATTGGAAGTCAACAGAAGCACCGGCTTTGTCATAAAAACGAGTCTTCCAATTATCTTTTACAAAACTGTAATAATCTACTTTGGCCTCGCCAGCCCATATCATCAAACTTTCCTGTACTTGTCTTGATTTGAAAATTGGAGTGATGGCCGGCTGAGATAAGCTGAATGAATTTTTCTTAGGCTCAAAATCATTCCATGCTTCAAGATAATGGTGGTCCGGAGTCTTGTAGGTCACCCCTGAAGCAGTCTCATCCTCGGTATATCCCGTAGAAATTGTCAGTGAAATATTTTTCAGTGCAGCCTCAAGTTTCGCACCCATAGGATGGTCATAAACCGGATTGCAATTATAGAAAATTACGGCTCCTAACTTACCAGCTTCGGCATCGGCCATGAACGCATTCATTGTGTCATCATTTCCTTGACGGAAGTTCACCGCCATATTCGGAAGGATCGTACTTCCATAATTGCCTAACATATCGTTGATGCCATTCACCAATGTTTGAACCGCCTTGTTGTTTGAACGGGAGATTACCAGTGAACTACCTTTGTTTGTCCACAGATCTTCCGCTGCTTTCTCCAGGTTATCAATCTTTTCTATCCCTGCCGACAAAGCTGCCTTTCCTGCTTTTGATGCAATCAAATTATATAATTGTGCCACGACCAGCCCGCTTTGGGAGTGCTTCACCATGGTGCGATAGTCTGCATTTGCCCCAGTCAAAGACAGATTTGCCTCAAACTGGAAGTGACGCGACATCTCTCGATGGTCTTCATCAATCTTGCGATTCACCGCGTATTGCTTGGCAAATTCAATGGGCGATAGCCAGGTGCCAAGAAAATCGGCGGCAAAACTTACAATTACATTTGCCTTGCTGAAATCATAGGACGGTATGAAACCTGATCCAAAAGATTCCTCGTTGGCTTTCCACATTCCATAGTATGAAATCGGATCGTATTGTATGTGTTGGGTGGTGGGATACTTTGCTTTGAATTTGTCAATGGAGGCTTTTGTGCTGGGGCTGAGAATTGTATTGCTCACAATTCTTATCTGGCCACCGTTGCCTGCTACTTCAGCCAACTTTGCGATTACTTCTTTGTCAATTGTCTCCCAGTCGGAACTTTTATCGGCGATTTTCGGTCCGCGAAGACGATAATTATCATACAGGGAAAGTACAGAAGCCTCCACTTGGGCGCTGGTACCTCCTTTTGATACATTGGATAGTGCGTTGCCCTCAATCTTGATCGGACGACCATCGCGTGTTTTAACCAAAATGCTACAGTAGTCGCCACCATCTACATAGGTAGACGCGTAATAATTGGGAATGCCCGGGTCGGCATCCATCGGCTTGTTTACAAAGGGTATGGCTTTGCGTATGGGTGTTTCGCAGGCCGCAAGCGAAACTGCTGCAACACTGAATCCCATCATCTTGAGGAAATCTCTACGGGAATGGCCAGGATCTTCTTCTACTCCCAGATTGACAAATTCCTTGTCAGCATTCTTGACGTAGGAAGGATCATTCTTGAGTTGTTCCAGGCCTTTCCAATATGTCTTTTTAGTATTACCCATAGCGTTTAGTCGTTCCTTTTATCCCTTAATCTTATTGTTTACCAAATCTTACGATTCCAAAATCACGTCAATAGTGGCACTTTGAGCATTCGAGACCGCCAATGTCTTCAACCTTCATCGCTTGCTTGCTGTTGTGAATCTCCACCAGTTTGTCGTAGTAGGCATTGCCCTTCGTATTTACATCAGTTTTGCGATGACAATCAATACACCAGCCCATCGTCAGCAAAGAATACTGCTTTACCACATCCATCTCCTGTACCGGGCCGTGGCAAGTCTGGCATACAACTCCCGCTACATTTACATGTTGTGAGTGATTAAAATAGGCTAAGTCAGGGAGGTTGTGGATTCGAACCCACTCAACGGGTTTGGTTTTTCCAGAATAAGTAGATGTAAGAGGATCAAACCCTGCGGCTGCATAAATTTTCGCTATCTCACCTTCTCCGGTGATTGTACCTTGTTTGATCTGCGTATGGCAGTTCATACATATATTGGTGGTGGGGATGTTCGCTTGTTTTCCCTTCATAGCCCCGGTATGACAATACTTACATTCAATCTCATATTGGCCGGCATGAATCTTATGCGAGAAAGCAATGGGCTGCTTGGGTTGATAATTCTGCTGTACGCCTACAGAATAGAGCCCATCAATCACGGTCTTGAATGTCACCGTTCCTACAATAAAAATCACGAAGAAAATAAACCCTGGGCTCCTGCTGACTGAACTGAACGTAAAAGGAGAATTAACGACTTCCCGATCTTCATCGCTAAGTTCCTTGGTATCAAGAAACCTGCGCAATGCATTAACAATGAGTGCCAGGATCACCACAAGAAGAATCAGAATGATAATCATCCCAACCAGGATTGCATCCAAATAAGCCGAAGGAACGCTAGCTCCTCCACCCTGCCCGCCAGCTGCAGCGGTTACCGGGGCTGCATCTGGTTTGGCCGCCTCGGCCTTTACATAAGCAAGAATGCTCAGGATTTGCTCATCCTTGAAGCTGGTAAAAGCCGTCATCTGGCTCTTATTATATTCTGTATATAGCTTATTGGCGTATTCGTCACCACTGGCAATCACTTTGGAAGAGTTTTTCACCCAGCCAAGCATCCAGGCGATGGAAGGTGCACGTAATTCGGCCCCCGCTAATGCAGGACCGATTAGTTTAGTCTTAACCCGGTGGCAAGTCTTGCAATTTCCATTGAACAATGCTTCTCCCGCACTAATTACCACTGGGTCGGAAGGAATTTCCTGGGCTTGAACGGTGGTCGAAAGAAGAAAGTAAAGAAGAACTGAAGTGACACAAGTAAAGATACCGGAGATCAATCGCTTCATCATGTGGTTTAGGATTCCGCCTTTTATACGGAGATGTACAAATCTACACTCCCATGTCATTATTTCAAATATATATTTGGGGCTTTGGCACGAATGTTCAAGTCTAGGAAAATGAGTTGTTACCTTGCTCCGCAGGCGCTTTCAGATTCACTTGAACACGCTAAAAGTCCAATTTAGAATTGGTTTAAATAAACTTTTTTATTTGAAATTTGGATTAAAATGACACCTTTTGAATACGTTTCTGTACTTACGTCCATCATTCTTGGCTTGGGCGTCACTCAAATCCTAACGGGCATCGCCGACCTTGTCCATCAATGGGAGAAAGTAAAATTGTATTGGCCCCATCTTCTTTGGGTCGTATTGGTATTTGTTCTTCACATTCAGGAATGGTGGATTACATACCAACTGCATACCATTGAATCCTGGAGATTACCTACATTTTTGTTTTTTATTCTGGTCCCGGTAAACCTTTTTATCCTGGCGCGCATACTCTTTCCATTCAATCTCCATGAAGAAGTGATCGATCTGAAAGTGTTTTATTACGGCAATTTCCGAAAGTTCTTCCTTTGGACGATGATCTTAAATTTGCTGTCCATCATCACCAACGTGATCGTGGATGGGATTGGTGCTGACCAACTTGTAATCGTAGCAATCTTTGCGACGTTGGGTTGGGTATCGTGGCGCAACTACAAGATGGAATGGCTGCACAAAACAATTGTGATCAGCTTTCTTTTGGCACTGATCATTAGTGTCATTATCAATTGGGACAATTGGCTGATCCAATAATAATTATGTCTCAAAATACTTTTTCTCCTAACAAACCTTTTCTACAACCTAAAAGCCTTCAAAGGCTTTCCAGGAAATCTTCTGTCGTTGTCATTGGCGCGGGGGCGTTTGGAGGATGGACTGCGCTTTCTCTTTTG
>JAYVRH010000447.1:0-5160 GCA_043776495.1 Cyclobacteriaceae bacterium | reverse complement strand
GGGGAGAGGATCGTTTTCTTTAAGCCCCGATGGAAGAGGTACGCCACAGAGCGTTTTCTTTCCCAAGCGATATTCACGCCCTGCATGTCCTGCCAGGTAGCCCCGAACCACCATTTCAACCGGGAATGTTTCACAACGAAACCCAATGGTGACATTCGGGTCAGGGGTCGATTCAACCCAATTGGGGACGAGGCTTTTCGTCGCATTGAGGTTAATGGCAGCGATTTGATTCAGCACCCGCCCTTTATCGGGAATCGCCTTTGGGAGTACCACATCGAAAGCGGAAATCCGGTCCGTGGCCACCATCACCATGCGGTCGCCAAAGTAATAGACATCCCGCACTTTGCCTCTGTAAAATCCCGTTTGTCCTTTGAAGGTGAAGTTGGTTTCCTTGATTGAAGTCATGGGCTCAAAGTAAAATCAAAACGTGGAAAAAGCAAGAATACATTTTACCAAAAAGGCCACAAAGGTAATGCACACAAAGAACCACAGAGCCAAACTCTGCATTCTCCGGGAACCTTCGTGTGCATTCCTTTGTGTTCTCCGTGGTAAAAACTGTTGAAATCTCTTTATTAGGGAATATGTTTGAACTAAACGCGCCCTACTTTTCCTCCATCAATATCCCCGCCTTGAACACATACGTCTTCACTACATTACCATTTTCATCGAATTCTTTCCATTCCTTATGTTTCTTCCCAGCTATATATTCACCCTGCTCTTTCACCTTTCCGTTGGCATGATAACTTGTGAATAGTCCATGGGGTCGGCTTGCCCGATATTCTGTGACGGATTCTATTTTTCCGTTTTCGAAATAGTTTTTTATCGTCCCTGTAATCAGATTAAATTCATATGTTTCTTCCGACTTGATTTCGCCATTGGCAAAGTAAGTGGTTCGAAGGCCCTGGAGTTTTCCATTTACATAAGTTTCCTTCACGGCGGGAGTTTTCCCGTCATTGGCAAAGAAGGTCCAGGTTCCATGTGGCCTCAGCTTGCGGAAGTGCTTTTCATAGGTGGCATTGCCGACATCGTCAAATCCTTCTTCTGTCACGTCGATTCCTGATAGTGATACCTGTTCTTTTGTTTTGATTGTTCCATTGGGATGATATTCAAGGTTGGTCCCGGTCTTAGCTCCATCCTTGTATTGAAAGCGATGACGCACAGCACCGGTGACATAGTAGGCCATATTTTCTCCTGCCAGTCTTCCGTTGGTGAAATAACCTTCCAGGAGTAAATGACCTTCCATGTCATAATTCTTAAAATTGCCCGTCTTTTCTCCGTCTTCTATGGTGGACACCGTTTCGAGCTGGCCGTTTTGATAGTATGTTTTGTAGAAGCCATTGATGATCCCATCTTTAAAATTTGCTTCTTCGGCAAGAATCCCCGTTTCGTAGTAACTTTTTGTGAGGCCGTTTGGTTTTTTGTTTTTGTACATGATCTCTTTCTTGACTTTTCCTGAGGGATAATATTCGCGCATCAGGCCGTCGGGTTTTCCCTTTATAAAATTGGATTCATGTTTTGTGGTTCCGGTTCCATAAAATGACTTGACGCTGTCTACCAGCTGGTTGTTTTGATAGAGCGCTCTTTGAATTCGCTTGCCGGTCTCATCAAATATTTCTACAGGACCATGGCGCATACCATCTTTATAAGAAATTTTTCGCTGGAGTGTGCCATCTGGAAAATATTCCATGAACGTTCCAGACCGTTTGCCATCTAAATAGGCGCCGTCCATTTCCAATTTACCATTTGGATAATAGCGTTTATAAGGGCCTTCCAGGATTTGATCATTTTGAGCCGACACAAAATAGTCTTCCTGAATTCTCTTCTTGCCTCCATCATAATACACTTTGACCTGGCGCTGGGCGAACAGTGAGCTGGAGCACACGAAAATCAGAAGGAAAACACGGACCATGAAAGAATTAATAGTTCAGGGACTAAACGCAAAGGTACATGGTATGTTGTCTGTTGAAAATTGAAATTTGAAACTGGAAATTCGAAGACTGAAATTTGAAATTTGAATTCGGTTTCAAATTTCAAATTTCTTTAATTCAATCTTTCAATGACTATTGCCGAAGCACCGCCACCACCGTTGCATATTCCAGCCACACCAATGGTTGCATTATTTTGCTTCAATACATTGGCCAGTGTGATGGTAATCCTCGCCCCGGAAGCTCCCAGGGGATGTCCAAGTGCGACTGCCCCGCCATTTACATTTACTTTTTCAGGATCAAGGCCCAACTTCATATTATTAGCGATGGCTACTGCTGAAAAGGCTTCATTGATTTCGTAATAACCCACATCCTGTTTTTGAATGCCTGCAGCCTTGATTGCTTTGGGTATGGCGATCGATGGGGTAGTCGTGAACCACATAGGATCTTGAGCAGCGTCTGCGAATCCCAGAATTTTTGCGATGGGAGTGATGTTCAGTTCTTTCGCTTTTTCCTTGCTCATCAGAATAACTGCAGCAGCACCGTCGTTGATGGTGGAGGCATTGGCAGCTGTTACGGTACCATCTTTGGTGAAGACCGGTTTTAAGCCTGGGATCTTATCAAAGTTTACATTCTTATACTCTTCGTCTTCTCCAAAAAAAGTGATCTCCCCTTTTCTTCCAACAAGTTCAACGGGGACAATCTCATCCTTGAATTTTCCATTCGCCCAGGCGGCAGCAGAGCGCTTGTAGGAATTGATGGCATAAGCGTCCTGGTCCTGACGCGTGATCTTCATTTCTTTTGCAGTATTATCGGCACAGACCCCCATGGCACAATGATTGTAAACGTCTGTGAGTCCATCAAAGGTGAGCCCATCTATCAATTCACCATTGCCGTACTTGTATCCATACCTTGCCTTGGTAAGATAATATGGGATGTTGGACATACTTTCCGCTCCACACGCCACCACAACATCATTCTGACCTAGCATGATGGACTGAGCGCCAACCATAATTGCCTTCATGCCAGAAGCACAAACTTTATTTATTTGAGTACAGGGAATTTCATACCCCAGACCGGCACCCACCGCCACCTGTGTTGCCGGGGCCTGACCAAGTCCGGCAGAAATGACGTTGCCAAAAAATACTTCTTGTACGAACTTGGGATCCAGATTAATTTTTTGTAGAGCGCCCTTCACCGCAATGGCTCCAAGCTTTACAGCGCTTACACCAGCCAGTGACCCGCCGAAGCTCCCAAAAGGAGTCCTCACGGCAGAAACGATGTATACTTCTTTCATAGATCGAGTTTATAATTTTCTGTCTTTCAACTTTCAAATTTCAGCTTTCAGCTCCAGCTTCCTCCCTACCAATCCGGCTTGTTTTTACTCCTCGGTTTGGTAGCCTTGCGTTTATTTTGTTGAAGGTATTGAACTTCCTGATTTTTCATTGCCTCCAGTACCATACGTGCTTTGTCTTCACTCATCTTCATATCCTTTAACTTGTCGGAGACAGAGGGGTTCTCTTTTTTATCATTTTCTTCTTTCTTGTCCTTGTCCTGATCTTTCTTTTGCTGCTCCTTGTCTTTCTGCTCTTTATCTTTTTGCTCTTTATCTTTCTGTTCCTTATCCTTTTGCTCCTTGCTCTGTTTATCGTCCTTTTTTTGTTGATCGTTCTTATCCTTCTGATCTTTGTTGTCCTTGTTTTCTTTATCGTCCTTCTGGTCTTTCTTCTTGTCGTCTTTTTTATTGTCTTTATTTTGTTGCTGCTGCTGCTCTTCCTGCTTCTTTTTTTCTTCCAATTTCTTTTTCACCATTTCATAATTGTACCGTGCTTCTTCGTTGGCGGGATCGGCCTTGAGCGAGTTTTTAAAATAGTTCAGGGCCTCCTCAAATTTTCCACCGCGATTGGCAAGCACACCCAGCTGTTGATTGGCAAGGGACTTGAATTTTGGATTGATGCTGTTCGTTAATGGAAAATAGGAGTTTTGGGCATTGAGGGTATCATTCAGTTGGAAGTAGGAGTGGGCCAGGTTCATGTTCACCTCTTCCTCCTGAACACCCAAAGAATCCGTAAGGATCTTGTATTGAGCAATCGCATTTTTGTACTCCCCTCGCTGATATGCTTTCTTAGCTTCGGATTTAGCACTGTTGACTTGGCCGATTTTGCCGGGGTCTACCAGAAAAGCAATAGTCAATAACAACAAACTCCATTTCATATGCTCACAGTCTTCACACTTAATAAGACATCCAATACCATTAACACAAGTGCTGCCAATAAAAAATAAAAGTAACGATTGGAAGACACATCTACGAGGCGGGCATCACGAGTTTCTCCCTCAATTTTGTCGATGGTGCTGATGAGTCGTGCCACATCATTGCCTCCGGCATTGATTTCAAAATACTGCCCACTGGTTTGATTGGCGAGTTTCTTCAAAGAGGTTGAATTGAGTTTAGATATTACCGTTTTGCCTTGTTGATCCAATTTATAGCCGCGCCCGGCATAAATCTGGCTTCCACGCTCGGTACCAATTCCCAACGTAAAGAGCTTAATGTCTTTTTCATCGATGTCTTTTGCGATCTTCTCCGTTTCATCTCCAAAATCCTCTCCATCGCTAATGAGAATGATCACTTTCGATTTTTGGTTCGTTCGAGCCCCATCTTTGTCTTCCAATTTTTGAAGAGCCATCTGCAGGGGCGGCCCAAAGTCGGTGCCGGAGGAGGGTACCAGGCTGGTATTCATGGTTTCGATAAAGAGATCCAATGCATTTTGGTCATACGTGAGCGGGCACTGCATAAAAGCCTCGGAAGAGAAAATAATGACTCCTATTCTGTCAGAATTGAAAGCGCTCACTACCTTTTTGAGTTCGAACTTTATTTTTTCGAGTCGACTGGGCTGAATATCAAAAGCGTCCATCGATTTGGAAAGATCGACGCAGATCATGATGTCTTTTCCTACGGACTTTATTTCTTTCTTGGAATCCCCAAATGAAGGTCCAAGGAAGGAAATGAGGAGCAGGGCAAAAAGAAATGTACGCAGCACCAGCTTGGCGAATACTGATGAATAGGGTGTATTGAGCGTGCGACTGATGCGTATGACCCTCATCAGATAGAAGCCATAAAAAATAACAAACGCCGAGATGAGCAGTATTTCAACCCAACCAAATTCGCGAAACCAGACCATGGGGCGCAAGTTAGGAGGATGCCGGCTAAAAATAAAGGGATTTACAGATGTGAAGA
>JAYVRH010000446.1:0-1623 GCA_043776495.1 Cyclobacteriaceae bacterium | reverse complement strand
TCACAGATTACAAGGGACTGAGGAACTCATTGAATATCGTTCAAAACTGATTGTTCTCGCATTTTGGTGATTGACTGGTTCATTACCAGCAAATTTCTAAGTTATTTAATTTCTGTTTTGAATTTGAAAGAGATGCATGTTGGTGAAGAACACCAACCATGGGCCTAGCTCTTGGCATCATAGAACTGAACCACCTTGTCTAATGCCTTTCTCTTTATGTTCGGCACAAATGGTTCATCGGCGGGATAGCCGACAGGAATTAATAGGAACGGCCTTTCGTTTTCTGGTCGGTCAAGAATCTTAGATAAAAAATTCATGGGACTGGGTGTATGCGTCAACCCCACTAAGCCCGCCCGGTGTATGGCGGCCAATAGAAAACCACAAGCAATGCCAACGGATTCTGCCACATAGTAATTGGTTCTTTTCTCGCCCGATGGGAGCAGATCGTATACTTTTTTAAAGACTACGATCAGGTAGGGCGCAATTTCAATGAATGGCTTTTTCCAATCTGTCTGTAGCGGACGAAGATCTTGCAGCCATTCTTCGCTCATCCTCCCATTATAACTGTCATATTCTTCTTTCTCTGCCGCCAGCCGTATTTTCTTTTTCATGGCAGGGTCCGATATTACGCAGAAGGTCCATGGCTGTTTGTTTGCCCCGGAAGGAGCGGTGGATGCACTTCGTAAGATATTCTCAATGACTTCCCTTTGAACAGGCTTGTCTGAAAAATCGCGTACTGTTCGGCGCAAGTCCAGCCATTGATAGAATTCCCTGCTGCGTCGAAGAGTTTCTTCGGCTGAGTAGTGTTGTGGATGGTAGGAAATGAATTCGTAGCCATCGATGATCCTGATATTGGGTGCTTCCATTGGAGAAATATATCCAATAGAAGCTTATGGTGAAAGAAGGGTGATGCCTTTTGTTCGCGTTCTTCGGCATAGAGTAGGCAGTATGCAAAAGCAATAGGCAAAGAGACAGCAAGTGATTGAAATTGATTACCTGCGAAGTGTAGAGTAAATTAAGGACAGGCTATTGCCTACTTTTCCATTGCCTACTGCCTACTTTCTTATTGCCTACGGCCTACTTTTTTATTGCCTACTGCCTACTTTTTTATTGCCTACGGCTCCTCATGTCGACTTCTCAAGACTTTCACCACATCGCTCATGGTGAATCCCTTCGCGGCCAGCAGCACATGATAATGATACATCAGGTCCGCGGCCTCGTTTAGAAATTTCTCCCGGTCATTATCTTTCGCTTCGATCACCAATTCAATAGCCTCTTCGCCTACTTTTTGAGCAACCTTGTTGATGCCACCATCGAGCAGCCGATTGGTATATGAACCTGGCATTGGGTTTCGCTTGCGTTCGTTGATAACTTGTTCTAAAAATCCAAGGCCTTCCTTTGTATTTTTCTCCTGGAAACAGGTGTCGGCCCCGGTGTGACATACCGGCCCTTTTGGTCTCGCCTTAATAAGGAGTGTGTCGTGATCACAATCAGTAAGGATGCTGACTATTTCAAGAAAGTTCCCGGAGGTTTCGCCCTTGGTCCACAAGCGATTCTTGGATCTACTGTAAAAAGTAATCCGTTTTTCAAGTTTTGTTTTTGCAAGCGCTTCCTCATTCATGA
>JAYVRH010000445.1:0-1626 GCA_043776495.1 Cyclobacteriaceae bacterium | reverse complement strand
TTAAATTCCCTTTTAGCGTCGGGATGAGTAACCCGCATCACCAGAATCCCTGCGCATACAAGGATAAAGGCGAGCAACGTACCAAAGCTTACTAAATTGCCAGCGATACTAGCCGGTGCGAATCCTCCGAAAAGGGATGCAAAAACAAATAGGATCAGGTTTGATTTGAAGGGCGTGCGAAATCTTGGATGTAATTGCGAAAAGATGCCAGGCACCAATCCGTCTTTGGACATAGAATAAAATACCCTTGATTGCGCCATTAACAATACTAATATTACGGAAGAGAAGCCCGCGAGAATCGCCACGGTGACTAGAGTCGCCAGCCATTCGTAACCAAGCATATAGGTCTTAATCGCGTATGCCACCGAGGCCTCTTTTCCTGCTATCTTAAATTCCTGCCAGTTGGCTACACCAGTGAGAACATGTGAAAATAAAACAAACAGTATCGTGCAGACCAAAAGTGATCCAAGAATACCAATGGGCATATTGCGTTTTGGATTTTTTGCTTCTTGTGCAGCGGTGGCCACCGCATCAAATCCGATAAAGGCATAGAATACAATCCCAGCCCCACCCAACACTCCGCCCCACCCATGCCTGTTCCAGCCCTCATGACCCGGCATGGTATCTGGAATGATATAGGGAACATAATTACCATCATGGATGAAACTCCAGCCCACGGCAATAAAAACGAGTACAATCGATACTTTTAAAAAGACAATGATGGTATTGATCGTTGCCGATTCTTTGGTGCCTTTGATCAAGATCATCGTGAGAATGAAAAGTATGAATATGGAAGGCAGGTTAATCATTCCATGCAGGCCATTGGGGGAGACATCAAAAGGGGAATGGCACCATTGATACGGTATTGCCCCACCCAAAAGACTATTCAGATATTCACTCCAGGCGATAGAGACTGTTGCAGACCCTACCGCATATTCAAGTATCAGCGCCCAGCCGATGATCCAGGCAATGAACTCTCCAAGGGTAACGTACGCATAAGCATAGGCGCTTCCTGCAATTGGGATCATGGAAGCAAACTCCGCATAACACAATCCCGCAAAGGCGCAACCGACGGCAGCAATGATGAAAGACAAGACTACAGCAGGTCCGGCTGCTTCACTTGCAGCCTCTGCTGTACGAACGAAAAGACCAGCACCCATGATGGCACCAATGCCGAGTGCAATCAAGTGGGTGGGCCCTAGAATCCTTTTTAGACCTTTGTCTGAATCACCAGATTGTGATATCAGTTGTTCGAGCGATTTTTTTACAAATAAACTCATAGCCCGAACCCCTGTTGAAAAGAATGAGACTACTTTTCCAAAGTAATCGGAGATTATTTCGCCTTGCGGAGAATGCTGTTCTTCTTACTGTAAAGAAAATATACCACGAGACCGAGCAGCAACCACCCCACAGCAGATAGTTGAGTCTTATAGTCAAGTGCGAGAATTAAGGATGTACAGATTATGATTCCCAAAATCGGAACGAGCGGAACAAGGGGAGTCTTAAAGGGTCGTTTAGCTTCTGGATTTGTGATTCGCATTACCCAGATGCCGGCACACACTAAGATAAATGCGAAGAGCGTTCCAAAGCTAGTCAAATCGCCGGCCACGCTACCGGGGACAAACC